>JAPTUI010000365.1 GCA_028067895.1 Pseudomonadota bacterium
CAGCTTGAGGGACATACCCTGGAGCGGGTCGGGGAGCACTATCGCCGGCTCGAGCGCCACGGCGATACGCCGCGGGACCAAGGACTGAAGGTGCGCGCGAGCGTGCGGTGGGATTGCCTGTTCGACGCAGCAGTGGTGCGCCAGGTGTTACGCCACCGGTCGGACGTGCGCATCCTGCCGGCGAGCCAAGTGGGGGCAGCCACGCCGTGGGTACCGGCGTATTGGGAGGCGCGGCTGATTGAGACGTGCCCGCCGTTGCTGCTCAGAACGCCCAACGTCTATTCGAACGGCGGCGTCGTTGCGGCCGTGGATCCGCTGCATGCGTTTGAGAGTCCCCCGGAACTCGATGAGGCAATCATCGGCGCGGCCAAGGCAGTCGCGTACGCGCTGGCGGATGCCGGCGTGCGTGTCTTCCATGCCGTGTCCGCGCTGCCTACGACCGCTGGCGCGGCGCGGGTGGGCGGTCGCCGATTTCGGCTCGGCACAAAGCGCGGCTCACAGTGGTCGAGGCTCGAGTCCGTGAGATATCGCCTTCCGACACAGCGCGACGGGAGACGATGTGCGTGTCGAGCTGGGCGCCGTCGAGACCGTGCTCCCGTCATTCGCGCGGGAAGTTCGGGCGCAGATTGTGGTGATGGTGCGGTTTCACGCAGTTATCCGCAGCGTGCGTATTTCGGCCATACCGCCGAGAAGGTCCGGTGAGTTCGGGACCGGCGCCTGTCATGGCGTCAGAGATGAACGAATACGTGAGCCCTGAGACATGAGAGCGCACACTCGACACCTCGTCATCGCGTTGATCGTCGGGTTGATTCTCCTGGTGATCGCCGTGGTCGCGGCCGGCACGCCGGGCTGAGCATGGAGGCAGACGCTGGGCCGACAGACAGACAGCCGCGAGACGCAGTCACGCGCAACGATCGCTGATGCCCTGGGACGGCGCACACTTCCCGCAGGCCATGGCCCATCTGGCGCCACCGCCGCGTTGCGAAGGCGATCAGCATGGCCCTTGATGCGGAGTCGCGGGCTGCGTCACTCGGGCTGGCCGCGCACGAGCAGCACCGGGACGCTGCTGTGGCGTACGATGTATTCGGCATCGCTGCCGAGCAGCATCCGACTCAAGCCGCGCCGGCCATGGGTGCCGCAGACGATGAGTTGTGCGGGCCAGTCAGCGGCCTCGGAGATCACGAACTGCCCGACACGCTCACCGATCGCCTCGATCAGGCGATCATCGACCTCGATGCCGGCTGAGCGCACCGCGATCTTGGCATCATGGAGGACCATCTCGCCGTTGCTGCGCATCTGGGCGGTCCGCTCCCCAGCCGCCTCGGGCGCCGAATTCGAAGCGTCTCCGGGGAGTTTGTCGATGACGTGAAGCAACCGGATCCTGGAGTTGGACCCGCGCGCGAATCCGATCGCCTCGCGCAATCCGAGCTCGCCGGTCTCGGTGCCGTCGATGGGAACGAGGATATTGTGATACATGGAATCTCTGCGTGGGCCTCATGTGCGCGCGGCATCGCGCCAGCATCAATTCACCCCGAGGGGTGCCGCTCGCGCGGACACCGCCGGGGCCGCCCCCGCCACAAAGACTCGCAGATGCGCGTGGCACCCGACATACGGACATTCCGCGCGGCGGACCGCTCGTGATACGGTACCTACGTATTGCCCCGTTCAGTCTCTAAGGAGACGTAAAAAAACAACGTTATCAAGTCCAATGGCTGGGAAGTAATGAGATAGTTCCATTCTTCAAGAAACGTGTCGAGCTAGACGTGCTTCATCTGCGCAGCATCAACCTTGCGGCCGGTGAAATAGTTCGCCGATCCAATTGGCACGTCACCGTCAATCCCTTCGCTGAGGGAGTTCCGGCAATCAAGTGGACGATCGTTTCATGATCGCGCAGCAGCTCCACGCACCGGCTGGAGGAGATGAAGAAGAGCCGGTGCTCGACCTTGGTTCACTTGCTGGTGTCGGTCGGGCGGTTGCTCGCGCGGCGGGGATGGATCTGGCAGAAGCCCCTGTGGAGGGCCTGCCAGCAGGACGGCCGCAGGTACAACAGTGGCGCAAGCACGAGTTCCCGCGCAGCCGGGCTGCGACGAAGCGGGAAAAGGCGGAGAGTTACTTCGCGGATGGGTCTGGGGTGCGCTCGGATTTGCACAGCGGCAAGATCCGGGCGCTCAAGGGCGAGACGCCGATTGTGCGTAGGACCGGGCAGCGCTTCTCACTGAACATGATCTGCGTGATCAGCCGGAGAGGGGCACTGCGTGTCATGCTCGTCAAAGGTGCAGTCGGAGACCGCGTATTCACCGGCTTTCAGCAACGTCTGATGCACGGGCAATGCCGCCCGGTGTACTTGATCGTGGACGGCCATCCCTCGCATCGGGCCAAGGCAATGAAGCAGTATCTGGACAGTCTCGAGGGCCGCTTGAAGCTATTCTTTCTGCCGCCGCACTCCGCGCAGCTCAACCCGGGCGAACTGGACTGGAACGACGAGAAGAACAACGCTGACGGACGCGCAACGCGCAGGTCCCAAGAGTTTGCACTGCGCGGTCGGCTACGCTTCCTGCAGAAGCTGCCCGATCGCGTCCGCAGCGTCTTCAGTGCGCCGGAGACCTGTTACGCGGCCGCGTAGCTGAAGATACTTACGTAATGGTCAGTATTTATTGTGACAGCGGCGTGACACCGCTGCGTCGCGCAGTTAACGAGGGTGCGTGCCGGCTTTGTCAGAGAGAGTCACGAAGTGAATCGTCACCAGTCCCAGCGATTCGTTGTGGAGCGCGCTCGGCGCGGATACCACCGCGGATCCGCGGGGGACGACGCGCGAGACGAGGTTATCTCATGGAGAGAATGGCGTTGCGCGAGCCGCATTATGCTGGCGACGCCGGCGACCCCGTGCGCGAGCAGCGGATCCAAAAAAAGGTCGCGGGCGAGGTCGATTGACCGAGGCGTCGATAGTACGTGCGCCGCCGCTGATGGGCTCGGCGTTGACCTGCTCGTTCGCGCCCCGTTTGTCTGAGCGCTCTTCGGAATGGTCGCGGTTACTCGCTTGGCTTTGCACCTTGCCACCACCTGCGGCGCGAGCGGCCGATGGCGAGGGCGTCATGTGCCGGTTCTCTTGAGGCTCGATTGCGCGTTGCGCTTTGGCCATAATGCGGCCCAATTTGCGCGCGAGGACCGTTTCTGAAAATTGCTGGATATATCGGCGGGCTGCTGGGGTTGGCCCTGTTCATTGGACTGTTCGTGCATGCGGACCTCGGCGCCATGGCGCACACCTGGGAGGTGGCCGGCTGGAGGCTGCTGTGGCTGGTGCCGTACCGCGCCGGCTACTTTCTGCTCTACGCGAT
>JAPTUI010000575.1 GCA_028067895.1 Pseudomonadota bacterium
CACCGTTCCAATGTCGCCACCGACACTCCGATCTCCTGGGACACCCGGGATATCTCCGCACTCTCAGGCGGTAGCAGCCGCGCCACCGCCCGTACTTTGAAGTCGTTGCTGTATCGAGCCACCGTCACTCATCAATGCCCCAAGATTACAGAGGTATCGAGGCGACAACTACGGTGACACAGGAGGGCGCGATCCAGGACATCGCCAAGACGATGAAATTCGATGGGCAGACGGTCAATCGCCTTGAGATGCACTATATGCGCGCACAACTCGATCGCGCCACCGAGCGCGCTCCCCAGGAGCTGGGGATCAACGATATCTCCATCCGCAAGGGTGGCGTCTATCGCATTGTGGTCAGCGACCTGCATCGGCAGCGGCGAATCTGGTTCAGCGGAGACGATCGCTCGGCGCGCAGCATGGACGAGTTCGATCGGCTTCTCGCGAAATCGAAGGCCCGCAGAGTACGCCTTGCAGTGATGGACATGTGGAAGCCCTTTCGCAGCTCGACCACGCGGCGCGCCCCGTACGCCGCGCTCCTGTTCGATAAGTCCCATGTCCTGCGTCACCTAGGAGAAGCGCTCGATAAGCTGCGCAGGCACGAATACGCCCGGCCCAGCGGCAAGGGCCTCGCGTTCATCAAGGGCAAGAAGTACGCTTTGTTCGCCCATCCGCACAACCTTGAAGGCTCGGCGCGCAAGAATCTCAAACGACTGGTCTGAGCGAGCAAACAGCTCAACGCAGCCTATCTGCTGAACGATTCCTTCGGGCAGATACGGGACCATCGCAGTGAGGCATGGGCCTGGAAGTTCTTCGAGAGCTGGGGGGCACAGATGAAATGGCAACGTCTCAAGTCCTACGAGAATTTTGCCGGCATGATCGATCGGCACTGGGACGGCATCGCCGCCTACTGAGATCCGCGCAACAAGGTCTCGCCTGCGTACGTCGAGGGATTGAAGAACAAGATCCGTGTTATTGGGAGGTGCGCCTACGGCCTGCACGAGCAGAAAAACCTCAAGCTGAAGATCCTAGCCTGCATGCGTCCGAAGTTCGGATCAAAAGGTGCGCAAAACCTACTCACACGATTTCCCCAAGAGCCACTATTTAGTTACTCCGCCCATTTGATGATACTGTCATGAGACTGCCCTTCCGCATACGCATCAATCTACTTGCTATACACAACAGGCCTTCCGTCAGGTGTAATGAGGGGCTTCAGACAGGAAGAACCTATGAGAAAGCTATGCCAACCATTATGAAAGCTCAACATTCACTTGAGAGCCCGACACACGAGACCTATGCACTACCTCAACCCTCGAAGGCACCTGGTGACGTCACTTAAGACTGCACGCCTTGTGTCCCTTCAGTAGTAAATTCTTCCGCATACACAACTCGCCGATTATCATCGAACACCTTTACTGTTACCGTCAGCTTACTGAAAAATCCAAACGCACAACTGTAGGGCACAATTAGGTAGCCATTACATGATGACCAAGCAGTAAACGCCGTCACGACCTGCCGCCACAGAGTCACGTTGCCCGTAGTTGTTTCAACTGCGCATTACTTCATGTTCCCTTGAATACATTGCGTACGCGCAACATGCGGCCTCACTTTCGCTAACAGCATTTCGCTGGCTTGCGACCTGCACGACCAAGCTGATCCTGCAGGGAATCGCCCATTCCGTATGATGAAGTCGCTAGCTGTCACCGGCATTGCCCGACCTGCATCTTAAAGCCCTCCACCAAGGCCGCAACTCTTACTCTAAGTAGTTCGATCGAGTCATACCCAAAAAGGCAGCGAAAGACTGAATACGCACCATATGCAAATGCAGTCACAACAGCTCTGCTTAGAGAGAAATTCTTGCGTAAAAAATAAATCTTGTTTCTGGTGCTCATTCGCGCAGAAAAAGCGGAGGTCTTTCCCCCGGTAAGAGACCCCACTTTGTGAAAAAGCGTTGCGTCCGGCTCATACCATATTGGCATATTCAACCGAGAAAGACGGAAGCAGAAATCAACATCGTCGTAATAGACAAAATACCTTGGATCCATTAATCCGACACCATCCAGAATCTGCTTGTCGATCAACATGCAACACGTAGGGGCATATTCGACCACTGTCGGCTCGTCGTACTCTCCGAGGTCCATTTGACCATCGCCAAAATGCACGGCGCTGTAACCAAATGGCTTGTTAAAGCGACCCCCGGCATACCACAACATAGAATTTGGCGAATACCGGTATATCTTTGGAACGACAACTTGATGCCGCCCATCCTTGGCTGACCATATAAGCCGTTGAAAAAGATCCGAGGGAAACGCTGTGTCATTATTTAAGAGGAGTATGTGCGTACAGCCGTCCTTGAAGGCCAGCTGGATTCCTTGGTTATTCCCATCCGCGACTCCAACGTTGACAGTATTCCTAATTACTGTAATCGCGCGAGACTTTACTGTCGCTGTCAACAGATAATCTGCACTGCCATCTTTTGATGCGTTATCAACAGCATAAACTTGAAAGTCAGGAAATTCCTGTCCGTCTAATGATGAAATAAACTCTTCTAATACGTCCATGCTGTTGTATGTGACCGTAACGACGCCGACATAGATCGGTTCCTCATCCATTTAACAGTCCCCTGCTTTTCAATTCCAACAGGGATTCTTCATATCTGGTATTGGACGTCGCCTGTGTAAGCGTCCATTCTAAGAATCGCTGTAAACCTTCCTTGAACTCAACTTTTGGATGATACCCCAGCACACGCTCGCAGCGCTCTAGATCTGCAACGTTGTGCCGAATATCTCCGACCCTGAATTGTCCAGAAATCACGATTGGCGACTTACTGCCGATCTCGCCGACAATGGCCTCGGCAGCCACTTTCACCGTTGTGGGATGCCCGCTACCTACGTTTAAAATCTCGCAGTCCGAAATGTCCTTAATAATGGCGCGCCACGTCGCATCGATTACATCATCTATATAGACAAAATCTCTGCTCTCGCGACCGTCTTCGAACACATTTATAGTGGCATCTTGTCTAGCAAGCGTTGAAAATATTGCGAGAATTCCGGTGTATGGGTTACGTAGGGATTGACCCGGTCCGAATACGTTCTGATAACGTAATACGACGGACGTGAAGCGCATCGCCGGCGCGCATAGCACGACCATGCGCTCTTGTGTGAATTTCGTCAGACCATATATTGACGTAGGGTCAATTCGTGACGACTCATCTGTCGGCATGCAAGAGCAAACGCTACCGCAAATTGGACACTCCGGGTCAAACTGCTTCCGTTCCAATGATTTTAGAGATCGTCGACTTGGATATACGGCCCCATGCCTCTCACACCTATACTTGCCCTCTCCATATACGGCTCGCGATGAAGAAAGTACCAGCCGCTTTAATGATGCACCGGCGCCGGAAGCAAGAACTTCCAACAGCTGCGCAGTTCCGAGACTGTTGACCCGCTCATATTGAACAAGCGAATACATCGACTGTCCCGTACCTGTCTCGGCGGCAAGATGTACAACGGCTTCTTGACCCTCAACTGCTTTGACAAGCACCGCCCGGTCACATATGTCGGCATGATACAACACAACTCTTTCGCGAATGTCTGGTGGTAACTCGGAAGATTCGTGTATCTGAGAACTAAAGTTATCAAGAATGGTGACGGAACATCCCTCGGACAAAAGGCGACGCACCAAGTGAGTTCCGATGAACCCCGCGCCGCCAATTACCAAGACGGTTTTAGGTTTAGTGCTCATTTCTCGATCTGACATTCTATGCTCCATCAATCATTGCATCGCTTCTGAAATATCTGTTTCTCTTCGGAGAACGCATTCTTCTTGAACACTCTCATGCGCAGAGGAACTCGTCCTTCCAGATTCCCCAACCTCTCAAGCAGATATACAGCCACTCCCTCTCGCTCACTAATCCATGCTCTTCTGCCGGCAATTTGACTTCATCGCGTCATCTCAATTGCGCCATCCACGCGATTCACTTAGCATGTACGCTGAGCGCTAAGTCTGATTTGCTAAACTGACATCTGTCGAAGCCCCCAAAGCAAAAGAGTGGCAACTCCTATCTGACTCAATTCAGTAGCGGCCGCAGAGTAGCGAGCTCATGCCTTTCGACATTGAAGCTCAATACAGTCTCCGAGCCGAAGGAAATCAAGAAAGCGAGCAATCATTTGTGCAGGCAGCCTGAGGATCCAGCTCTGCAAAACTGCACCTGTTGCATCACCTATTCGATTCTTTCGGTTTAGCCAAATTTGAATGCTGCCGAGTAGGCTTGAATAATCGGAATAGTACCGAATTTTCTCAACCCGAAATCCACACTGCTCTAGCAACATCCCTAGATTTTTTGCATTAAAATTGTATGTGTGGACTGGAACTCCGAAATTCCACCAGTATTGATTGAACCAACGTGCAATCAGACCATCGATATTCGGAACACCAATTACCAAGACCCCATCATTTTTCAAGAGACGTCGCATCTCCAACAGTACTGTTCTCGGGTCCGGCATGTGCTCGAGCGAATGGTTCGATCGAACAAAATCGAACATGTTATCCGGAAAGCCCGCATTCATCAGCTCTCCTTCACGTATGTCTAGAGCCTCGCTCCTTCCTGCAGCAGTACCAGCCTTACTCAGTTCAGAACCATAGACGCGCCAACCTCGTGACTTCATGTCCAATAAATACTGCCCAGCTCCGCAACCAACATCTAGCAGCGTTCCAGGTCTAGCAAAATTTGGCAATAACGTATCGCGTTTAAGCCTAAGAATTCGCTTGGCGACGGATCTGACGTTTGCCTCGAGCTTCGGAGGTTGATATGAATAATAGCCATCCGGATACAAGCCGGAAAGTTGGGAGGGCGTCAACATCGGATTGAGGAACACGAGTCCACATGATTTGCATATTGCAGTTGCAAAGACCCCCTGGATTCCGTAATGCCGGTCTCTGCAATCAAGGTAATGTGTAATGTTTTCTGACGCGCATATCGGGCACGCGGAGAGTTCCGCCGCATTTGGAAATTCTCTTGAATGTGTCATGATTTCTCGCTGACGTCCGTTTGCTTGACCCTCTTGGAAAATACGCTTCCAATCACTTTAGCCGGACTACCTGCCACGACGCTGCCCGGTGGGATATCCCGAGTGACAACAGAACCTGCACCAATCACGCATTGCTCACCGATTGTTACTCCGGGCAAAATCGTAGCACCCACCCCTAGAAATGAGTTAGCTCCTATAATCACCGCTGATCGCTCAGGATCAATCGCGGAGCCAATTTTCTTTCCCTCTTCACATACCTGATAGGGATGTTTCGTATCAACGATCGCACACATCGGCGCGATTGACACATCATCGCCAATTAGGACACGATCATGGCAGACGATGTGGACGTTCTGCTCTATGTTCACGTTGTTACCTATTTCCAATCGAGGCAACCAACCCTGATTGTGGAGAACAACTTCCAAACGCGAGCCGCCTCTGATTGTTACGCCGCTCCCGATTTTTATAAATTCTGAGTTTATTACGATAATGTCTTTGTACAGAATCGATTTCGCACCTATTGCTCTAAAAATTCGACGGTAATAAAGAACAGTAATAATGCGTCTCCAGGCTGATCGCATCATGTGACGTCGCTTTGATGGTGTCGCCGTTCTGTAGCGTTTTAGTGTCATGATCTCGTGAATTCAGCTGACTTGCTGCCAGAGCATTCCAAAGCTGTCGGCGGTGAGATCCCTTGAATCATGCGATTAGCTGTCTTCCTGCAGCAATAAGCCATTCCCTCTCGCCTTTCTTCAGAGCACATTTCCACGCGAGCGCGAATGCGCAAAAGATCGAGATTATTTTGATCATAGCCATGGTCGATTCTCGGAATAAGCCGGTTGGAATCATCCCTGGCAACGCGACCGGGATAAAGCAGGAGATTGGGACAATCAAAGCTGTACGCAAAATGTGGCCTCTATTAACCACACCGCCGTGCGTTCTGGGTAAGTTGTAATAGTAGTTAATCAATTGCGCTGCCACAGCTCCTGCCACTACGCCGCAGGCCACACCTGCAGCGCCATAGCGTATGCCCAATAGAATTGCGACTGAAACGTTTACAATTCCTTCAACAATCGGAGGGAAACGTACCTGTCGATGATGTTCAGTGGCGAGGAGCAAGAGCGCATACGGAGTGGCAGCAAGTCGGATCGCATGACCAATCAGTAGCAACCTGAGTATCGACGTTGCGGCTTGGGCATAATTGGCGCCCAGCCAAAGAGAGAGAAGCGGCTTGCTGAAGGCGAGTAGCGGTACAACGCATGCCAAGAGGACGACCGTGCTAATTCTGGTGGCTCTTTCCAAAATATTTCCTAGCTCTACGGTTCTACCCTGAGCTGTATATCTTGCTCCCACCTGTAATAAGGGACCGAACATTGCCTGCTGAAGTCCGCCGAGTACCATAACAGGTGCAGCGCAAGCCGCATATGCAGCAACTCGAGCGAAATCTATACGTCCGACAATAAGCGTATCTAGCCCTGAGATCATCAGCATCGCAGCGCTCCATATTGTGGTGCTCGCGCAGTATCCTTTTAACTCCTTAGCAGCTGCTAATTTGAACGCTAGAGGACGAATCCGTAGGCGCGCATTTCGTCGCGCTGCACGCCACAGAAGCGCATAGCAAAGTAGATTGACTCCTGTGAAAGTGATCGCGAGCCCGATAAGTCCGAGCTGACGGATTGCCGCCAACACAAGCAAGATCGCAAGTAAAGCGCGGCCCGGCCCAATCACGTAAGTAACGAGTTCGTTTCGCTCGATTCCGATTAACGCGCCTGTCGCAACGCTGGAAATGAGCCCTGCGGCCATGACGCCTCCCGTTAAACGGAGCGCCACAGCAGATTGCCGAACAAGTGCGGCGGGTATTTGAGGAAATTCCCATTGCAAGTGATCGCTCACTATGACAATCGCAATTGCGGCAATCAGCGCAATCATCGACAGAACGGTGAACGCTGTGTTCACGAAATCGTCGACCGACTCTTGATCGTTATGGGCTTTGTAGAACGCGACGTAGCGACCAATTGCTCCTTGGATTCCAAGGTCAAGTCGTGATACGTAGTTGGCCAGCTGCGATATGAGGGCCCAAGCTCCAAACTCTTCAACAGTAAGCGTCCGAGCCAACACAGGCGGCAGCAACAGGTACATGAGCGACGTGGATATTCCGGCCGCCATGTTCGACAGCGAGTTCTTTATTACACGCCGCGTAGTTTCATGAGCGTCTGCATTGAGTTGATTCCGCACAGTAATGGCTCAACCAGTCGAGAGGACGCGCAAAGATCTGGTGCGCCTAGATTTTGCTCACTTCTCGATGATCTGGCTCCGACCATCCAATGCGGAACGCGACGATGCCAATTGACAGCAATGCCCCTATTAGAAATCCAATGAGCGTCCAAAGCCACGGAAGCGGCCAGGATGGCCGATCTGGGGGGAACGCCGGATCAACGACTTTCAACGCGTATTCCCGCTGCCCATTGGCAATCATCGCATCTCGAATTTCTTGTTCCATCAGGTTATAAATGGCCTCCTTCACTTGAACAACTGAAGTCATCGCTGCTTGGGCATTTAAGTAGGCAATGTCTCTGTTCGCTTCGGCTATTGCCTTTCTCCTCAGGTAATGATTCGTGAGCTCAACTATCCCATTAGCCCATTTAGCAGCTGTAACAGGATCAGTCCAGGTTATGGTTACGTCATAAAGACCGGTTTTCCTGTCTTCTGTTACCGTACGAATGTGCTTCTGAAAGTATTTGTTAGCCTGCCAAAGCGTCGGGATTCTTGCCTGATTATTGCCGCGCCAGGAGTTAGTTTTAGAGTTCCATTTTCCTTTGTATAGAATCGGCATCAGATTATATTTCTGTATGTAACGTCGTGTTAGTACCTGCGACTTAAGAGTCGCAATGTCTATGGCCTTATCTGAGCCCGAACCTGTCTGCAGCCCCACGAGAGACGCTATGCCACCAAACTTACTCAGCGCCGACCCAACGGCACCGCTAGCTCCACCGCTCGCGCTTCTAGAGACTGGCGAAACTAGGGCGGTCGCTGAATAATGCTTTGGGAGAACTAGTGATGTGACTAGCGCGAGGAGACTTGTGGTGATTGTAAAGATGAAAATAAACCATCTGTGTTTGTAAAATTCAGTGGCAATTTCTCGCACTGAGATTTGTTGCGGGTTTTGCATGTGTATCGGGGACTCTTTAGAAATCCTAGTGTCGTTCACAACCGACTAGCGCAATTTATGCCACTCAATTTTCAGAGCGCATCTGCGCCATGCCTTTAACGACGCCGTGTGCGGGAGGAGCGATTTCCGATTAAAGAGCATGGACTGCCGCCGCAGCGATCGCCACGTTATACAAAATTCCCGTCACTGCCTGCCAGAATGGCAGCGGCAGCATCTTCTCTGCGTTAATTGGCACCACGATCGTATCGCCCGGCCTGATCTGTGTCCCGCTGTGGCTGAACCAGAAGCTGCTGTGGCCACCGGTCACGACACTGCCGTCGGCACGCACGACGTAGATATGTTTGCGGTCCGCCTCGGAGGTCAGGCCACCACTGAGTCTGATATACGCACTGCGCGAGAGATTCGGATTGAACAGGTGCGAGGTAGGATCTTGTACCTCCCCGATGACCGTGACTTCCTGCTCGAATTTCGGCACGTAGAGTGCGTCTCCATTTCGAAGGACCACATTGTCAGGCGAATAAACCGGTCCTTTGATGATTTTCCGCAAGTTAATGACCAGGCGCCCTACAGCATGCTCTGTCTTCAGCTCCTGCAGTAGTGACTTCGCGACGATCATGGTGTTCGCCGCAGCACCTGCCGCTCCTCCGGTCGCAGTGACACTGGCCCGAAGAGCGAGCACGCCGAGCTCAATGCGCATGCGCTGCGCCAGGCGATTCATCTCATGTTGCTCGCGCTGCTGCAGCTCGGTTCGCGTGAAGACTGCTCCCTGAGGAAATGCCCAGGGGGTCAGGCCTCCCGCTCGCTCAATCACGGACTTGAGTGTCTCCCCCGGTCGAATGGTATAGGTCCCGGGAAAGCGGACCTGTCCGCTCAGCGTAATGGTGTCCTGCCGCCCCCACTGGGAAGCCTTCTCGACGGTCAGCACGTCAAAGGGCTTGAGCATCAGATTGTCATGCGGATTTCCTGCAAGCGCCGCGGCAAGGTTGATGCGGTAAATATGGGTGCGCCGCACTCCGCGAGCATCCACGGAGTAGCGCGCAATTTCTGCATTACCCGTATAGGCGTCATTCGCAAGACCGCCGCCGGCTCGAATGAGACCCGCGACATGCATGCCCGGCTCGAGCGGATACTGTCCCGGTACATTGACTTGCCCATCGACACTCACCGATTGCTCCGGATGTTCCGCCGTCGATTCCGCCGCAAGGGCATGCAGAATCGGCTCGATGATGTGCTCACGACTGGAAGTGAGATTGAACACCGTGATTTGATCGCGCGGCATCAAGCGGATATTGGCGGCGGAATCCGGATGCGCCAATGCTTCTGCGAGATTCGCCGACACCACCTCGACATGGAGGTCCGGCGGCAGCTCGCGGCGGATCAGCACATAGTGAAGATCGGAATTGGGCTTCAGTTCCGACACGGAACGCAGAACGTCCGTCAGTCTCATGCCGGGCTGATACGCATAGACGCCCGGAGTGTAGACATTGCCTTGCAGCTCGACGGCCTGATCCAATGTGGGTTTGAGGCGCGGGATATGGATGTAATCGCCGTTGCGGACGCCTTCTGCGATACCGCCGGGTCCGATGTTCAGTGGATCAACCACTCGTTCGCCGTTCGGCAGGATCCGTGTGACGGTGGCATCCGCGAGATCGGCGTTCGGCTTCAAGCCCCCGGCGAGCGCGATGATCTGCGCCGGCGTCGTCTCGTTCTTGACTTCATAGATAGCCGGCCGCTGCACTTCGCCATCAATCGCCACGGTGTGACCGACCGGCGGCACGAATACGACATCTCCCTGCAGTAGACTGTCGTCGTGGCGGGTGCTGCCGTGGATCAGCAGGTTATAGAGATCCAGTGTATCCATCACCTGGCCATTGCGGATCAATTGAACGCGACGCAGAGATCCTGTCTTGCTGACACCGCCGGCGGCGTACAGTGCCGAGGTCATCGTCGCGATACCGCTCAAGGTATAGACGCCTGGGCGGAACGCATCCCCCATAACGAACACCTGTATCGAGCGGGTTTGAGACATCGTGACGCTGGCATGCACCCCGATCATCTGGTGCGCCACGCGCGACTCGATTTGCGATTGGACTGTGCTGAACAGTTGGCCACCGACCGAGATGGGGCCCAGTTGCGGGAAAGTGATTTGGCCGTTGCGCCCAACGGTGAGCTGATAGCTCTCGTTCTGGTTGCCGTAGAGCTGAACATCGAGTGTGTCGCCAGGACCGACCTGATAGTTCGACGGGACGGGTACGTTGGAGAGGGGGTTCAACGTGGAGAACGTCGAGGCCTCCTGCTGAAAGATGTCGTATCCGAAGGGCTTCAGGGCCTGCTCGCCGGTACGCTTCAGCGGCAGCAGCGTAACGCGGACCTGCAGGTTCTGCAGCGTCGGAATGATAGAGAGGCGCAGCGTCGCATCACTCGGCGTCAGCCCGAGCAGCGGGATCGGGGCAAAGCCGGGTAGATCCAGTATGCCGCCGGGCGTCAACTGGTAGGGATTGTGATTCCGAATCGAGCGCATCATGGCGTTGAGCCGCATCCGGGCCGCCGGACTCAGCGCTTCAAGGGCCGACGGGATTTCCTGGACCTCGTCGGCCGGCAGACCATTGGTGCTGACGGGGATGTCCGCAATCGGAATGCCGCCCTGCGGGATGCCGCCGGCCGTTCCGCTCTGCAATGCAGTCAGCGGCAAGCCCTGGCTGGCGCTCGAGCCTCCCTGCAGCGACGTCGACTGCAGTTGCGGGTTCATGGAAGGCGATTCCAGCGGCAGATGCACGCCGATCTGCACGATGACCCAGTCGCCCCCTTTCAACTCGGGGATCACCGGCTTCTTCGTGAGCGCCTGACGTTGCGCCTGAACCGCCTGCTGCTGCTCGAGCTGCTGCAGTTCGGCCTGCGTCATCAGGTCGGACGGCTGCAGCAGCGATCTGCCGTAGCCGGCGGCGCCGCCGCCGAGCCGGCTCATGATCGCCGACTGCTGCGATGAGGAGAGGCTGTGCAGCAGCGCCAGGCCGGTCGCTGAATTCAGCGCCGACTGTGCGAACGCCACCGTGGAAAACGCAGAACCCAGGATCAGAAGCAGTGAACCGGCCAGCGGTCCCAGTCGTCGGAGCAAGCGCATTAAATACCCTTTTTCGCCAGTGCCCAGAAACGCACGGCCGGCCCCCCGGTTGTCCGTCGGATGCCCGAGCTTATGAATCCCGGTCCGCCCGTGCCAAAACGCGAATTGTAGCGGGGTACGGCGCCTGCGGGGAGCAGAATTGCCCCGGACAGCACGGCCCGCACGGTGCCCCTCGACCCCTCATCGCGAGGGTATGTGCTCGCAAATGAAACGCCCGATGGCCAGCGCCGCGGTGAGTCCCGGGGACTCGATGCCGTAGAGATTCATCAGGCCGCCAATCCCGTGCGTCTCGGGCCCCTGCACGCGGAAGTCCGCGCCCGGCGCGTCCGGACCGACCAACTTCGGCCGGATCCCCGCGTAGGCGGGCCGCAGCGAGTCGTCCGGCAATTCCGGCCAATAACGACGGACGGCCTCAGAGAAGCCGCCGGCCCTCCCCGGATCGACCGCGAAATCGATGCGCTCCACCCATTCGACGTCCGGGCCGAAGCGGGCGCGGCCCGCCAGATCGAGGGTCAGGTGCACACCCAATCCGCCCGGCACCGGAACCGGGTAAATCAGATGCGCGAAAGGGCTGGCACCCGTCAGGCTGAAATAGCTCCCCTTCGCGTAGCGCAGCGGCGGAATGCACGCCTGCGCAACCCCCAGTCGCCGCGCGACGTCGTGTGCGTCGAGTCCGGCGCAATTGATGACCCGGGAGGCCGCGAGGGTACGGCGGTGCACCCCCGTGCCGACGCTCAGCTGCAGAGCGCCCGCACGGTACTGTCCGCCGAGCACCGGCGTCCGACAGACGACGAAGCCGCCCGCCCGTTCGATGTCGCCCTGCAAAGACAGCATCAGTCCGTGACTGTCGACGATGCCGCTCGAGGGTGAGTAGAGCGCGGCCCGGCAGCGCAGGGCCGGCTCCAGCGCTGCGGCCTCGGCGGCCTCGAGGCGGCGCAGATCGGTGACGCCGTTGGCCCGTGCGGATGCCTCAATCTGATCCAGCTGCGCAAGCTGTGCCGGATCCGTGGCCACGATCAGCTTGCCGCACCGTCGATGTTCCACGCCGTGCTCGGCGCAGTACGCATACAACTGCTCCCGGCCTTCCACGCACCATCGCGCCTTCAGTGATCCTCTGGGATAGTAGATTCCGGCGTGGACCACCTCGCTGCTGCGGGCGCTGATGCCCGTTCCGATGGCCGCTTCGGCCTCCAGCACCCACACTTCGTGTCCGCCCTCGGCGAGCGCGCGAGCCACCGCAAGGCCCACCACGCCGGCGCCGATCACGACACACTCGGCAGAGTCACTCATGGCGGAACATCCCGGCCCTTCCGGCGCTTGGGCACTGGAATGACACCGCCCGCGTGCTCACCGCGGGTTTGAGGGGCTCAACGGTAGTGCGTCTCGATCCAGCGCTGATAACTGCCATCCATCACCCCGCGCCACCACCACTGATGGTCCAGATACCAGGCGAAGGTGTCCTGAAGGCCTCGCGCGAGCGTCACTTCGGCCTTGTAGCCGAGCTCACGCTGCGCCTTGGTGCAGTCGATGGCGTAGCGGCGGTCGTGCCCCGGCCGGTCCTTGACGAAGCGGATCAGGGTTGCGCTCTTCCCGCCCCGCGCCGCGGGCGACGAACCGAACGCTGCGGTGAGTTCCGGCCGCTCCTCGAAGGCTCTGTCGGCCACCGCACACAGCGTTTCCACGAGCGTGAGATTCTCGCTCTCCGCCCCTCCGCCGATGTTGTAGACCTCCCCGGGCACACCCCGCTTAAGCACCCGCTCGATACCGCGGCAGTGATCCGAGACGTGCAGCCAGTCGCGCACGTTGCGTCCATCGCCGTAGATCGGCAGCTCCCGTCCGTGCAGGAGATTCACGATCATCAACGGGATGAGCTTCTCCGGAAAATGAAACGGGCCGTAGTTGTTCGAGCAATTGCTGATGGTGGTGGCGAGGCCATAGGTATGATGGTAGGCGCGCACCAGATGATCCGAGGCGGCCTTGCTCGCCGAATAGGGAGAATTCGGCGCATAGCGCGTTTCCTCCGTGAAGGCCGGGTCCTCGGGCCCCAGCGAGCCGTACACCTCGTCGGTGGAGACGTGATGGAACCGGTGTTCGCTGACCGAGCGCTCGGTGAGCCACACGGTGCGCGCGGCCTTCAGCATCGAATGCGTGCCCTGCACGTTGGTCTCGATGAACGCGTCGGGCCCGTGGATCGAACGATCCACATGCGATTCCGCCGCGAAATGCACGATCGTATCGAGACGCTCCTCGCGCAGGAGCTGCTCGACCAATGGAGTGTCACGGATGTCGCCGCGCACGAACCGCAGCTCGGGGCGCTCCTTGACCGATTCGAGATTGGCGAGATTCCCGGCATAGGTGAGCGCATCGAGCACCACCACGCGGTCTGCCGGATGCGCGCCCAGCCAATGATGCACGAAATTCGCGCCAATGAATCCGGCGCCGCCGGTGACGAGGAGTCTAGCCATGAGCGATGTCTTTCAGGGTCTCGCGCAGCCGGTGCCGCCAGTGCGCCGGGTGGAATCCGAGGGTCATCAGCGAGTGCTTGTCGAGCACGCTGTAGGCGGGACGACGCGCAGGGGTCGGATACTCTTCGGTCGCAATCGGCGTGACGGCGACGCCCGAGGGCAGCAGACCGAGGGCGGCGCCTTCGTCGGCAATCGCCACCGCGAAATCGTACCAGCTGGCGACGCCGGCGTCGGTCCAGTGATGCACCCCCTGAACCTCCGGCCGCGCCACGAGTTGCCACAGCACCTCGGCCAGAGGCCTTGCGGCCGTCGGCGTCCCGACCTGGTCGGCGACGACCCGCACCGCTCCGCGCTCGCGCATCAGGCGCAGCATGGTGTGCACGAAGTTCTTCCCCTCGGCGGCATACACCCAGGCGGTGCGCACGATGACCGAGCGTTCGGGGAGCACTTCGAGCACCGCGCGCTCGCCCAGCAGTTTGGTCGTGCCGTAGACGCCGAGAGGATTCGGTTGCGCCTCGGGACGATACGGCGAGGACGCCGTTCCGTCGAACACGAAATCGGTCGAAATATGCACCAGCCGGGCGCCACAGGCCGCGGCACTCGCCGCGAGGTGCGCAGGGCCGAGGCCGTTGATGCGGCGCGCCAACTCCGGCTCGGACTCCGCCTTGTCGACCGCCGTATACGCTGCCGCATTGATGACGGCTGCGGGCTGCACGCGCTTGACCGTGCGGCGGACCGCCTGCGGATCGCCGATGTCGAGCTCGGCATGCGTACAGGCCGTGAGCTCGATGCCCTCGGGGCAGGTCGCACGCAGCAGGCGGCCGACCTGGCCGCCGGCACCGGTGACCAGCACTTTCACGGGTAGACCTCGGCTGCGCTCAACCCCGGGGCTGCGGCATCCTTGCCCGAGAGGACCGGCTGCACTCCGGCAGGCAGTGGCCAGCGCACGCCGATGGTCGGATCATCCCAGCGGATCGCGCGCTCGTGCTCCGGGGCCCAGAAGTCGGTGACCTTGTAGAGGAAGTCCGCCGAGTCGCTGAGCACCATATAGCCGTGCGCAAAGCCCGGGGGCACCCAGAGCATGTGATGGTTCTCGGCCGACAACTCGACGCCGACCCAGCGGCCGAAAGTCGCAGAACTGCGGCGAATGTCCACTGCAACGTCGAACACCCTGCCGCTCGTGACCCGCACCAGTTTTCCCTGCGGCTGACGGATCTGGTAATGCAGTCCCCGGAGGATGTGCCGGGCGGAGTGACTGTGGTTGTCCTGCACGAAAGTGAGGTCCAATCCCGCCGCCGCGAATTTGCGCTGCTCCCAGGACTCCATGAAAAAGCCGCGCTCATCACCGAACACTTTCGGCCGGATCAGCACGACCTCGGGAATGGCGGTCGGTTCGAACATCATCACCGTGGTCCTTTCAGCACATCGAGGAGATACGTTCCATAGCCGCTCTTGGCGAGCGGCTGCGCGAGGCGCTCGAGCTGCGCCGCATCGATGAAGCCGCTGTGGTAGGCGATCTCCTCCGGACAGCCGACTTTCAGACCCTGGCGCGTCTCGATCGCCTCGATGAACATCGACGCCTGGATGAGCGACTCATGGGTGCCGGTGTCGAGCCAGGCGACACCGCGCCCGAGCTGCTCCACGGTGAGCTCACCGCGCTCGAGGTAGAGCCGGTTCAGATCGGTGATCTCGAGTTCACCGCGCGCCGAAGGCTTCAAGCGGGCGGCAAGGTCGACGACCTGCCGGTCGTAGAAATACAGTCCCGTCACCGCAGAGTTCGACTTCGGCTGCGCGGGCTTCTCCTCGAGGGTGATCGCGCGCCCCGAGGCATCGAAGCTGACCACGCCGTAACGCTCCGGGTCGCGCACGCGGTAGGCAAAGACGGTCGCGCCGCGGTCCCGTCCGGCCGCCTGTTTGAGCTGCCCGGAGAGGCCGTGGCCGTAGAAAATATTGTCGCCGAGCACCAGCGCCACCGGTTCACCGCCGATGAAGGGCCGGCCGATGAGGAAGGCCTGCGCGAGGCCCTCGGGGCGCGGCTGCTCGGCGTAGGAAAACGACACGCCCCACTGCGATCCATCGCCGAGCAGGCGCTGAAAGAGCGGCAGGTCCGCGGGCGTCGAGATCAGGAGGATGTCCCGGATCCCGGCGAGCATCAGCGTCGAGATCGGGTAGTACACCATGGGCTTGTCGTACACCGGCAGCAGCTGCTTGCTGACGCTGAGCGTGACGGGATGCAGACGGGTGCCGGCGCCTCCGGCGAGAACGATACCTTTCAAGATCGCGGGCTCCTGTCCCCAAGGCATTGAATCGGCGAAGCTTGCCACGGCCGCGCGGTGCGCGTCACGCGCCACTCCTCAGTCGGCGCGACTGCGGTCCCCGTTCAGGACATCCGTCACGCACCCGAGCAGATCGTCGTACACGGCATCGGCTGCCGCAATGGCCTCTGCGGACAGGGCATAACCGGTGCGCACCAGAAAGCAGCGGCCAAGGCCTGCGGCGCGCCCGGCCTGCACGTCCGAGATTCGATCCCCGACGAGAAACGATGCCGCCGGGTCGATGTCGAGCGCGCCGATGGCCTTCAGCAGCATGCCGGGCTCGGGTTTGCGGCACTCGCAGGCACGGCGGTACTGCGCCAGGGGCGCATCGGGCAGATGCGGACAGTATTCGACGGCATCGAAGCTGACCCCCTCGGCCCGCAGCCGCAGGCGCACCTCGCCCATCAGCCGCTCGAAGTCCGCCTCGGTATAGAGCCCGCGGGCGATCCCTGACTGGTTCGTCACCACGACCCGACGGTAGCCGGCGGCTTCCAGCGCCGCGAGCGCCGCGAGCGCGCCTGGGACCAGCACGAAGTCCTCGATCCGGTGCACGAAGCCCTGCTCGACGTTGAGCACGCCATCGCGGTCGATGAAGGCCGCGCGCTCGCGGCGAGAGGTTCGACCGGCGCCTCGCCCTTCGGACCGGCCATCGTCGTCCCGAGTCGCTCCCGGCGAAGAGGTCATGCGCCGCGGATGCGCTCGACGAGCGTGGTGGTCGAATAGCCCGTGACGAACGGGATCGCGAGCGATCGGCCGCCCCAGGAGCGCATCAGCCGGGTCTCCTCGAGGGTCTCCATATCGTAGTCGCCGCCCTTGACGTAGAGGTCCGGGCGGCAGCGCGAGAGCAGCTCACAGGGGGTTTTCTCATCGAACAGCATCACGAAGGAGACGCTCTCGAGCGCCGCCAGCACGATCAGCCGGTCGGATTCGCGATTGAGCGGTCGGTCCGGCCCCTTGCCCTGCAGGCGAGCGGACACATCGCTGTTGACCGCGACCAACAGTGCCGCGCCGAGTTCACGCGCCGCGGCCAGATAGGTCACGTGACCCCGATGGAGCACGTCGAACACCCCGTTCGTGAACACGAGCGGGCGGGGCCACGGGTAGGTGGCCGCCTCGACGCTCGAGCGGATCTTGCGAGACAGAGTCGGTGAGAGGTCGTTCATGATCGCCTTACGCGGCGGCGCTCCCGACAACGGCTCCCACCGGGCTCGTGGGACGGAGGATCGCCTCATTCATTCCTGCGGATCTGCCATTCACAAGAACAGTCGTTGCACAGCGTTGCGAGCGAATTGCCCGGCGCACGAAGATTCGACAGACCCGCGGTTCTGCAAACACCTGATGTGACTGTGTGGATCGCGATTCTTCGACGGCACGCACCCTGGTGGGGCATTTACCTTCGAACACCGCGCGAGCGTACTCGCATCGGATTGCGCTTAGCGTCATTATCAACGTGAGGCACTATGAACGGCAAGGGTGATGGCTGGCGGTGCCCGAATGGGCCGGGGAGCGCGCACGCGGCCTCTGCCCCGCCAGCCGCACGACATGACCATCCCCGCGCATGCCGGCTCCGGCGACCTGCTTCGGTGGGATTTACCGTGCGATAGAACCCCGCAGCACCGGGGTTTCGGTCGCGCATCCGGGCGCAGAGCGTGAGGCGAGGATTGCGGCAACGGCAGGGCCGGTGGACCGAGGAACGGTCCGGTAAAGCGGCGCAGATGCGCCGCAGGGCCCCAAATCGCGTTGGACTCATTGACAACGGCTCAGAATGTTGGTATATTCTCCAACATGCGGGCGCGACTGCCGGTCGATCAGCGGATCATCCTCTCCGACTGTGCGTTCGCGCAGATCATCGTCTGGGAGGTACCTGAGCCGGTGCGGGGCAGCGGCCATGACCTGAAGTACCGCTTGGCCTTGATCGTGAATGGCGAGTGCGTTGTGCGTTATGACAACGAGGCGGGCAAGGGCGATCACCGGCACGCCGGCACCCAGGAGCGGGCGTACCGGTTCGAGAGCATCGAGAAGCTTCTGGCGGATTTCGAACGTGATATCGCGAGGTGGCGCCGTGAAAACCATAACACTTGAGGTGCGCTCCCTGCAGGGCGCGTTGGGCGAGGTCGCGAGCGCGGTGGGGAACCGCCGGGCCATGAACACGGCCCGGATCAGCTTCGCTTCGGCTGAACTCCTGTGGCAGGTGCTGACTGCGAAACGATGGGAGATCTTGAAGACGATGACGGGCGCCGGCGCGCTCAGTATTCGCGAGATCGCCCGCCGGGTTGAGCGCGACGTGAAGGCCGTGCATGCCGATGTGCATGCGTTACTGAACGCCGGCATCATCAGTAAGACGGCCGAGGGGCGCATAGTCTTCCCCTTCGATGCGATCCATGTCGATTTCGTGCTGAAGGCGGTCGCCTGAAATCCCCACCCTGAAGCGCCTCGGCCTGCGCAGCGAAGTGTCCCTGTAATTTCAAGGACGTGCACGTTTGCCAGCGCCCCCGACGGGGAAGACCTCGCCAGCGGCATCGACCTGACGCAGTTCGTCGTTCAGAAGCTCGAAGCGACGGCGGGCTCACCGCCGTCAATGGGTGCCTACACCTGCGCGCCGACGCTCGAATCGATGAAGATGTTGCGGCGGCGGAACGAGGCCGGTGAGTGCGTCAACAGGTACAGCCGCAGCGACGGAAGCGCTGAACCGAAGGCCGGCTCCGCCAGCGCTTCGATCCTTCGGGTCCACGTGGGCACCGGCAGACCCCGCAGGGTGCAGGCGGTCTCCACCATGGCCGCCACGTAATTGCCCAGAAGCGGCGAGAGTTCCGCCTGCGGTGCAGTCGCAACGGCCTGACGCAGTTCCGAGGCAGTAAAGCCCGAGAGCAGCGAATTGAGCGCCGCGAGCGCGAAGGACGGTTCCGCAGCCTCGCTGAGCCTGGTGACGG
>JAPTUI010000659.1 GCA_028067895.1 Pseudomonadota bacterium
CACGGCCCGCTCGCCAATCCGGCCGACCGCGATCACTGCATCCAGTACATGATGGCCGTGCCGCTGCTGTTCGGGCGCCTCACCGCCGCGGACTACGAGGACGGTGTGGCGGCCGATCCGCGCATCGATGCGCTGCGGGCGAGGATCCAGTGCGTCGAGGACCCGCAGTTCACCCGCGATTACCTCGATCCTGAGAAGCGCTCGATCGCCAACGCCGTCACGGTGCGTCTGAAGGACGGGCGCGAGCTGCCGGAAGTCGTGGTCGAGTACCCGATCGGCCACCGGCGGAGCCGCACCGAGGGCATTCCGCTGCTGATCGAGAAGTTCCGCCGCAATCTGGCACGGCGGTTTCCGGAGAAGCAGCAGCGTGTGATCGCCGAGCTGTCGCTCGACGAGGACCGGCTCGCGCGCACCCCGGTCCACGAGTATCTCGACCTGTTCGTCATCTGAGGGCCGCGGCGTTGAGCACGTATCTGATTGGCGCAGATCAGCCCGCCACACCCGCCGGCGAGCGCTTCCGGGCGCTCGTGCGCCGCGGTCCGATCCTGCCCCTGCCGGGCGCTTACAACGGACTTGCGGCGCTGCAGGCCAAGCGGGCCGGATTCGAGGCGCTGTACCTCTCGGGTGCCGCGATGAGCGCCTCGATGGGTTTGCCTGACCTCGGCATCATCACCGTGGAGGACGTGTGCGGGTTCATCCGCCAGGTGAGCCGCGCCTCGGCGCTGCCGGTGCTGGTCGACGGGGACACCGGATACGGCGAGGCCCTGAACGTGATGCACATGGTGCGCGCGTTCGAGGACGCCGGTGCGGCCGCCGTGCACATCGAGGACCAGGTGTTGCCGAAGAAGTGCGGCCACCTCAACGACAAACGACTGGTCGCGCCCGAGGAGATGGCCGCCAAGATCGCCGCCGCGGCTCGTGCGCGGCGGCATCTCTACATCATCGCGCGCACCGACGCGGCGGCCAGCGAGGGACTCGACGGTGCGGTGGCGCGGGCCCGGCGGTATCTCGAGGCCGGTGCCGACGCGATCTTTCCGGAAGCCCTGACCAGCGCGGCGATGTTCCGCGAATTCGCCGCGCGCATCGATGCGCCGCTGCTCGCGAACATGACCGAGTTCGGCCGCACCCCGTATTTCACGGCCGAAGAGTTCCGCGCCATGGGCTATCGGATGGTGATCTGGCCGGTGAGCGCGCTACGAATGGCGGCTAAGGCGCACGAGGAGCTCTACGCGACCATTGCCCGCGAGGGCGGTCCGAAGAGCCTCATCGGCCGCATGCAGACGCGTCAGGAGCTCTACGAGACGATTGCGTACGCCGACTATGAGACGCTCGATGCGTCGATCGTCAAAAGCGTCGTTCCGAAATGAATGTCGCCCCGCGCCTACGCGCGGGGCCGAACCGCATTACTCGCTCTTCGAGGCGATGGTGTCGATCGAGTAGCCGATCAGGAGCGCGAAGGTGAGGAGGATCTGAGAAGCGGCAATGACCATGTGTTTCTTCCTTTGGATTAACCAGCGCGCGCAAGTGTAGAGATCCAAAGGTGCTGCGACATGTCCATCGCGGGGGTGCACCCCCTGTACAGCGCGGGGGCGGTGCGCGTATTCCTTTCGGTAGAGCAACGCGCCCCCCGACGTGACGCAGCCCCGCTCCGCGCGCTAGAATTCAGGCCATTCGCGCAGATCCCCTGCGCCGTTTCCCCTCTTCAAGCACTCCCGGAGCCCCTTCGATGGCCATTGGCACAGATTCCGTCGTCAGCATTCACTACACCCTCAAAGACGACACCGGCACGGTCATCGACCGCTCGGAAGCCGGCGAGCCGCTCGCCTACCTGCACGGTCACGGCAACCTCATCCCGGGCCTGGAGCAGGAACTGACGGGCAAGAATTCAGGCGACGAGCTCTCCGTCACGGTGCCGCCTGCGCAAGGCTACGGTGAGTATGACCAGGGTCTCGTCCAGAACGTCCCGCGCCGGGCGCTGCGTGGGATCAAGGATGTGAAGATCGGAATGCGCCTGCATGCGCAGAGCCCTGAAGGGACCCAAGCCGTCACGGTGACCAAGATCCTCGGCGACATGGTGACCCTCGACGGCAACCACCCGCTGGCGGGCAAGAGCCTGCACTTCGAGGTGCGAATCGAAGACGTGCGGGCCGCTACCGAGGAAGAACTCTCTCACGGTCACGTGCACGGACCGCACGGCCACCACGATCACTGAGCGGAAGTTCCCGGTGAATGCCGGCGCGTGCTGTGCGCCGGCGACACTGCGTCACTGCCGCACTGAACGGGACATCGGAAGACTCTAGCGGGCTGTCGATCGCGTGCGCAGCGTGGCTGCGGCGCAGGCTTCAGAACCACCCATAATTGAAGCTGATGCTGATGCGCTCGCCGGCCGGGTTGGCCGGGACCTCGTGGCGCAACCAGCTCTCGAACAGCACGACGCTGCCGGCGGCCGCCGGGATCTCGACCCAAGGCCGGTTGGCGCGGCTCGCACTGCGACGCCGCGGCGGCGCGGCCATCATCCGCTCGAGGCGCGGATCCTCCAGCTTCAAAGCCGCGCAGCCGCGCGGGGTCTTCAGATAGTACGTGCCACTGATCGTCGCGAGCGGGTGCAAGTGCAGCCCGTGCGCGGTACCGCGCGGCATGATGTTTACCCAGCAGTCGGTCATGCTGAGCGCCCGGCCGGTCAGATCGAGCTCGAGCGCGCGGGCGAACGCCGCCACGTGCGGATCGATCGCGCGCTCCAGCGCCGCGAACGTCGGTGAGAGCTGGTGCATTCGGAACGCCGAGCCGTACGAGGTATAGCCGCCCGGATAATTCTTCGCCGACCAGCGCCGTCCGCCCGCATCATCCAGCTGCAGCTGCCGGCATTCGCGCAGCAGCCGCGGCCCGAGCCGGGCCGCGGCTGGCACTCGCCGGGCGTAGATCACCGTCGGAAACAGTCGCTGAAGACTCATCCGACGAGTATATCGACACAACGCTCAGCCGGTGGCGAACTGCTGCGCCTCCGTGCTGCCGGCCAGCGCCTCGAGCGAGGACGTCCCGCCCGTGATGGCCTGCGTCAGCTCATCGAAATAGCCGGCGCCGACTTCGCGCTGATGGCGCGTTGCGCTATATCCATGCCGCTCGGCGGCAAACTCCGCCTCCTGCAGCTCGACGTAGGCAGCCATCTGCCGATCCCGGTAGCCGCGCGCCAGCTCGAACATCGAGAAGTTCAGGGCATGGAACCCCGCCAGCGTGATGAACTGGAACCGGTAGCCCATGGCGCCGAGCTCGCGTTGAAAGCGCGCGATGGTCCCGTCATCGAGCTTGCGCTTCCAGTTGAACGACGGGGAGCAGTTGTACGCGAGCAGCTTGTCGGGGAAGCGACGGTGCACCGCTTCGGCGAAGCGGCGGGCCTCCTCGAGATCGGGCTTGGCCGTCTCGCACCACACCAGATCCGCATAGGGGGCATACGCCAGCGCTCGGGCGATCGCCTGCTCGAGGCCGGCACGGACATGGAAGAACCCCTCGGCGGTGCGGCCGCGCGCCGTATCGATGAACGGCCGGTCGCGCTCATCGACGTCCGCGGTGAGGAGCTTGGCCCCTTCCGCATCGGTCCGCGCGACGAGCACGGTCGGCACGTTGCACACGTCGGCAGCGAGCCGGGCCGCGAGCAGCTTGTTGATCGCTTCCTGGGTCGGGACGAGCACCTTGCCACCCATGTGGCCGCACTTCTTCGCCGAAGACAGCTGATCCTCGAAGTGCGCACCGGCCGCGCCCGCCTCGATCAGCTGCTTCATCAGCTCGAACGCGTTCAACACGCCACCGAAGCCGGCCTCGGCATCGGCGACGATCGGCTTCAGCCAGTCGATGCCGTCATGGCCTTCTGCGTGGTCGATCTGGTCGGCGCGCCGCAGTGCCGAGTTGATGCGCCGCACCACCGCCGGCACCGAATCGGACGGATAGAGCGACTGATCGGGGTACATCTGCCCGGCGAGATTCGCATCGGCGGCCACCTGCCAGCCCGACAGATAGATCGCATCGAGCCCGGCCTTGACCTGCTGCATGGCCTGATTGCCGGTGAGTGCTCCGAGTGCATTGACGAACGACCGCTCGTTGAGCATCCGCCAGAGTTTCTCGGCGGTCTGGCGCGCCAGCGAGTGTTCGATGGCGATCGTACCGCGCAAGCGCACCACGTCCTCGGGTTGATAGGCGCGCTCGATACCGCGCCAACGGGGAGAGTCTTGCCACGACCGGCGCAGCTCTTGTGCGCTCGGCAACAGGTCATCGGGTCTCATACTCGGTCCTCCAGGGCGTCAGTCGATCAGTTCGTAGGCGGGCAGGGTGAGAAATTCATCGAAGGTGTCTTGCTCGATCATTTGCTGCAGCAGGCGCGCGGCACTCGGAAACACGCCCTGAAGCAGGCGCACCGGGCCGACCTCGACGTGAATGCGCTCGAGCTCCTCGGCGAACAGCCGATCCATCCGCGGTGGCGTCAGAGGGACCCCGTCGCTGGTGCAGGCACCGTGACGTAGCCATTGCCACAGCTGCGCTCGGCAGATTTCCGCGGTGGCCGCATCCTCCATGAGGTTGTAGAGCGGCACGCAGCCGTTGCCGCGCAGCCAGGCCTCCAGATACTGCACGCCGACCCGGATGTTGGTTCGAACTCCCTCCTCGGTAATGTTCCCGGCGGGCACCCGCAGCAGATCCTCGCGGCGCACGCGCACGTCCTCGCGCGCGACAGTGAGCTGGTTCGGACCGTGCATCACCGCATCGAATGCCGCGCGTGCAATCGGCGCGAGCCCCGGATGCGCGATCCAGGTGCCGTCGTGCCCGGCTTTCGCCTCGCGCAGTTTGTCGGCGCGAACCCGCTCCATGGCGAGCGCGTTCGCCTGCGCATCGCGCACCGGAATCTGTGCGGCCATGCCGCCCATGGCATGTGCACCGCGACGGTGGCAGGTGCGGATCAGCAGATCCACGTAGGACTTCAGAAAGTGCCGCTCCATCGTCACCTGGGCGCGATCGGGCAGGACACACTCGCTGCGTCCGCGCAGCTTCTTGATGAAGCTGAAGATGTAGTCCCAGCGGCCACAGTTCAGGCCCACGATGTAATCGCGCAGCTCGAAGAGGATCTCGTCCATCTCGAAGGCCGCCGGCAACGTCTCGATCAGCACGGTGACCTTGATCGTGCCGTGCTTAAGACCGAGCGTTGCCTCGGCACTCGCGAAGACCTCGGCCCACAGCCGCGCCTCGAGATGACTCTCGAGCTTCGGCAGATAGAAGTACGGGCCGGTGCCGGCACGCGCCAGGCCTTCGTGGTTGCGCGCCAGGTAGAGCGCGAAATCGAACAGTGCACCGGAGACCGCCTCGCCGTCGATGCACACGTGCTTCTCCGGCAGATGCCAGCCGCGCGGCCGCACGATCAGCGTTGCGCGCCGTTCAGCGAGGCGGTAGTCCTTGCCGCTTGCTGGATCGACGTAGCTGATGGTGCCGTCGATGGCATCGGCGAGGTTGATCTGCCCCTGGATCAGGTTGTGCCAGGTGGGGCTGCAGGAATCCTCGAAATCCGCCATGAACGCGCACACCGGCGCGTTCAGCGCGTTGATGATCATTTTGCGCTCGACCGGACCGGTGATCTCCACGCGCCGGTCGAGCAGATCGTGCGGCACCGACGCAATGCGCCAGTCCGCGCGGCGCACCGTCTCGGTCTGCGGCAGGAAGTCCGGCAGCATCCCGCTGTCGAACTCGCGCTGACGCTCGGCACGCGCGCCGAGCAGCTCGAGCCGTCGCGGATTGAAACGCCGGTGCAGTCGCGCCAGCAGCTCTAGCGCGCCGGGCGTGAGCACCTCCGGGGCGCGTGCAATGCCGGTGGGAGCGACCCGCAGCGCGGGCGTCTCGCCCTGCGCTGCCGGGGACCGGATCGATCGGGTTTGAGCTGCAGTGTTCATGGGAGCGAGCATAGCCCCCAGGATGTGCAGAATTTGACTATAGAAACTTCACATTGTTAATTTCACAGATGCGGGCAATGTGCCCGCGCGTATCCGCCCAGGTGCCGCCATGCCCCCGTTGCTGCGCAAAGGCCATTTTCTCGGTGCAAAACTGCGCGAACTGCGCAAACGCAATGGCCTGACGCTCGAGGAACTCTCCTCGCGCTGCATTCAGCGCGACGCCGAGCGGGCGCCTTCGGTTTCTTACCTCAGCATGATCGAGAGCGGCAAGCGCGTTCCGTCCGCGGAGCTGCTCGAGCTGCTCGCGCGGGTATTCCAGCGCCAGCCGAGCTGGTTTCTCGATGAGAGCAGCAGCGCGGAACTGGTGACGCTCTCGGCACCGGCCGGCGGCGCGGCGAAAGTGCCGCTCGAGCCGGCGTTCCTGTTTTCCAAGGAGGTGTTGCAAGCGGCGATCCCGGAGCTACTGCAGCAGACCGGCACGAGTGGGCGGCAGTTTGCCCACCTGCTGATCCGTACCCATCAGGAGTTCTCTCGCAACGACTTTCCGGATCTCGAGCGCGCGGCGGAAGACGTCGGCGAGCGCAAGTTTCCGCTCGGCGTCGAGGACCTGATGCGCCTGACGCGCCGGCACGGCCTGGAGATCCGCTGGTTCGAACGCAAGGCGCTGCTGGCGCGCGACAAGGACCGCGAGGTGCGCAGCGTGGTGCGCTCGTTCTTCGAACCCCCGCGCTTCATCTACGCCAATCGCGCGCTGCTGTCCGACCCGGCGCGGTTGAAATTTGATCTGGCGGCGCACATTGCGCACAAAGTGCTGCACGGCGGGGACGGCTTGAAGTCCGCGCATGCCACGGGTGGGGAGATGGGTGGCAGCCCCGAGGGCGCCTCGGCCGCCGGCATGAACGCCGAGGACGTCCTGCACGCCTGGCGCGACTTCGAGTGCAGCTTCTTCGCTGGCGCACTGCTCGCACCGCGTGTGCCGTTCCGGCGCTTCCTCGCGCGCGAGCGCTACCGAGTCGAGAGCAGTGCGTGGCTCGAGCTGACCCCCGCAGTGATCATGCGCCGCATGACCAAGGTGTCGCCGTATCCGTACTGGCATTTCTTCGATGCCTATCCGCCGGGTTACCTGCGCGCGGTGTATCGCGGCAACGGCATCCCGCTGCCCTGGGGCAACCTCGCACAGGTGAGCGATCCGTGCCCGAACTGGGCGGTGTTCCGCATGCTCGACAGCGAACGCGACAGCGGTTCGCAGATCTCGGTGCTGCGTGACGGAGAGCGCTCGCTGCTCTACTGTTGCCACTCGCGACGGGTGCGCGACATGGCGGGCAACCCGCACGTATTGTCGGTCGGGGTCGATCTGGCGCCGGCACTGGATGCCAATGGAGTCTCGAGCCAGGAGATCACCGCGGCCATCCAGGCCGCCTGTACGCGCGGCGGCGGCGAGGCCCAGCCTCCGCGCGGCGCAAAAGCAGCGCTGCAGGCCGTCGCCAACGTGCTCAATATCGCCTGGATCGATACGGCGCTCGAGCGGCCGGCGCACCTCATCTGCCCACGCAGCTCGCGCTGCCCGCGCCCCGATCGCTGCGCGGGCGCGAAGCTCCGACCGTCGCGCGCGCGGGAAATTGACGACGTGCGCGCCGAGATCCTCGGCGCGCCGCGCTGATCACTCCCGCGGCTGCATGAAGATCATGGCCGGGTGCTCGATGAGCTCTTTCATCGCCTGGATCATCGCGGCCGCGTCGTAACCGTCGACGAAGCGGTGATCGAACGATGAGGAGAGATTCATCATCCGGCGCACGACAACCGTGCCATCGACGACCACAGGCCGATCGACCGCACGGTTGACCCCGATGATCGCAACCTCCGGGGCGTTGATGATCGGTGTACTGACGATGCCACCGAGTTTGCCGAGACTGGTGAGCGTGATGGTCGAGCCGGTGAGCTCTTCGCGGGTTGCTTTGTTGGTCCGCGCCGCTTCGGTCACGCGCCGCATCTGCGCAGCGATGTCCCACAGCGAGCGCTGCTCGGCGTTGCGCACCACGGGCACCTTCAGACCGTCAGGGGTCTGGGTGGCCACGCCCACGTGCACCGCGCGGTGGCGGATGATCACGCCCCGTTCGGCATCGTAGTGGGCATTGCACTGCGGGAAATCCTGCAGGACGCGCACTAGTGCAACCACGAGAAACGGCAGATAGGTCAGCGCGGGCTCCCCGGAGGGGAGGCGGCCGTTCAGGTGCCGGCGCAATCCCTCGAGCTCGGTGACATCCACCTCTTCGACATACGCGAAGTGTGGGATGTTGCGCTTCGCCTCGCTCATGCGCTGGGCGATCAGGCGCCGCAGCCCGATGACTTTGATCTCCTCAGTGGGCGCCGATGCTGGCTGCGGCGGTACGCCCGCACGCGCGGCGGCCGCGGAGGCGGCCGGCGGCACGCCGCGCAGGTGCGCCTCCAGATCCTCGCGCAGGATGCGGCCCTGCGGGCCGCTGCCCTGGACCCGCTGCAGATCGATGCCGGCCTCGTGTGCGCGGCGCCGGTTGGCCGGCGAGGTCATCACCCGCCCGCGCGCCGTCGCCGGTGGCTGCGGGACCGGCGTTGCGACCGGCGTCGGCGCTGCGGCAGGAGCCGGCCCTGCAGCGGACGGCTGCTCGCCGCCCGTTTCGAACACGATGAGCTCGGCGCCGACCGCGACCATTTCACCCGGCTCGCCGGTGGTCGAAATCACCTTGCCACCGACCGGCGAGGGCACTTCGACCGCCGCCTTTTCGGTCATGACCTCGACCAGCACCTGCTCTTCCTCGACCGTATCGCCGGGTTTGACGTGCCACCCGACGATCTCCGCAGACACGGTGCCCTCGCCGAGATCCGGGAGTTTGAAGACGTAACGGCTCATCGCGCCTCCATCACGCCGCGGATCGCTGCGGCAATACGCGCCGGACCGGGAAAGTAATCCCATTCGAAGGCATGCGGATAGGGGGTGTCCCACCCAGTCACCCGGGCAATGGGCGCCTCGAGCTGCCAGAAACACTCTTCCTGCACGGTCGCAGACAGCTCCGCGCCAAAGCCGCTGAACCGGGTCGCCTCGTGCACGATCACGCACCGCCCGGTCTTGCTCACCGAGGTGCACAGCGTATCGACGTCGAGCGGCACCATGGTGCGCACGTCGATGATCTCGGCATCGACCTCGGCGAGACGCACCGCCGCCTCCGCCACGTGCACCATGGTGCCGTAGGTCAGCACGGTGACGTCCTTGCCGGGCCGCACCACTTCGGCCTTACCGATCGGAATCGCGTAGTGCCCCTCGGGCACCTCGCCCTTCGGATGCGTACTCCAGGGCACCGCCGGCTTGTGTGGATCACCATCAAACGGTCCGTTATAGATGCGCTTCGGTTCGAAGAACACCACCGGATCCTCGTCCTCGATGGAGCTGATCAGCAGCCCCTTGGCGTCGTAGGGATTCGAGGGCATCACGACCTTGATCCCGCAGACGTGCGTGAACACGCCCTCCGGGCTCTGCGAGTGGGTCTGACCGCCGCGGATGCCACCCCCGCAGGGCGTGCGAATGGTCACCGGTGCGCAGTAATCACCGGCGGTGCGATAGCGCAGTCGGGCCAGCTCGCTCACGATCTGGTCGAATGCCGGATAGATGTAGTCCGCGAACTGGATCTCGGCGACGGGGCGCAGCCCGTTCACGCCCATGCCGATTGCCGCGGCGACGATGCCGCCCTCGGCAATCGGGGTGTCGAGCACGCGATGCTCCCCGTACTTGCGCTGCAGGCCGTCGGTGCAGCGGAATACGCCGCCGAAGTACCCGACATCCTCGCCGAACACCACGACGCGTTGGTCACGCCCCAGCATGACGTCGAGGGCCGAGTTGATCGCCTGCACCATGTTCATCTGTGCCATCGATCAGCCCTCCCCGCCCGGAACCTTCGCGGCGGCCGCGGCATGCTGCGCGGCCGTCAGGCTGCGCAGTTCCTCGCGCTGCCGTTTCAGGTGCGACGGCATGTCGTGGAAGACGTCCTCGAACATGCTCATCGGATCAAGCGTCGGTCCCTCGCTGAGCGTGCCGTAGGTCACCGCCTCCTTCCAGCAGGCCGTCACGTGCGCCTCGAGTTCCTTCTCGAGCGCCGCGTGCCGCTCCTCGGACCACTCGCCGATGCCGATCAGATGCGCCTTGAGGCGCTTCACAGGATCGCCGAGCGGCCACGCCTGCCACTCCTCCTTCGGCCGGTAGCGCGAGGGATCATCACTGGTCGAGTGCGCCGCGGCACGATACGTCACGTGTTCGATCAGCGTGGGGCCGCCGCTGGCGCGTGCCCGCTCGGCCGCCCATCGGGTCACCGCGTACACGGCGAGAAAATCATTGCCGTCGACCCGCACGCCGGGGATCCCGTAGCCGGGGCCGCGCTGCGCAAAGGTGCGCCGCTCGCCACCGGCGAAGCCCTGGAAGCTCGAGATCGCCCATTGGTTGTTGACCACGTTCAGGATCACCGGGGCCTGGTACACCGCGGCAAACGTGAGCGCGTGATGGAAGTCGGCCTCGGCGCTGGAACCCTCACCCATCCAACTCGCCGCGATGCGATCCTCGCCCTTGATGGCTGCGGCCATCGCCCAACCGACCGCCTGGGGAAACTGGGTGGCGAGGTTGCCGGAAATCGAGAAGATGTTGCCTTCGGCCCAGTGATACATGATGGGCATCTGGCGGCCGCGGCACATGTCGCGGGTGTTCGAGAGGCACTGACTCATCAGATCGACGAGGCTCTTGCCGCGCACGACGAACAGACCCTGCGTGCGGTACGAGGGAAAGAGCATGTCGCCCGGCTGCAGCGCCATCGCCTGCGCGACGGCGACCGCTTCCTCGCCAGTGGACTTCATGTAGAACGAGATGCGGCCCTGGCGCTGCATGCGCTGCATGCGCTCATCGAAGTGGCGCGTCAGCAGCATGTGGCGCAGCGCCACCTGCAGCTCCTCGGGCTCGAGGTGCGGATTCCACGGGCCGACGGCGCGGTCTTGCTCATCGAGCACGCGCACCATGCCGGTGCCGAGCCGCTCGATCTGCAGCGCAGGCGTCAAGGTGTCCGGCCGAGGCTCATGCCCCGCCGGCGGAATCTCCAAATAGCTGAAATCCGGCGTCTCCCCCGGGCGTGCCGGAGGATGTGGAACGTGCAGGCGCGACTGCGTCATGAATTCTGATCCCCGTCATCGCCGTTTTCCGGCTGATTGCAAATTTTACCGCCCCAAAAGTGCAACACACGTTCCAATCCATTCGCGATTCGGCCGCTTGGCGCAATGAGCATCGCACCTCGAGGCGGCAGCCGCAATGGCGGTCGGATGGCCGCGCGGTCATAATCCGCGCCGTGAAATCCTACCCCACCGCCCGCGGCGTCGTACTGCGCAAATCCCCCTCGGCCCCCCCGCGCGCCCCGGCCGGACCCGCACCGGCGAGCGCCGCCACGGGCCGCGTTCGGGTGGCGCGCGAAGTCGCCGGTCGCGGCGGCAAAGCCGTCACGGTCGTGCTCGGTCTGCCGCTCGCCGCGGCGGACCTCGAGGCGCTCGGCCGCGAACTGAAGAAACTCTGCGGCGCCGGCGGGGCGGTCCGCGAGGGCCGTATCGAGATTCAGGGCGAGCACCGCGACCGGCTGGTCGAGGCGCTGCGCCAGCGCGGCTACGACGCGAAGCGCGCCGGCGGCTAGGGCCGCAGCACCGCGAGCAGCACGATTGCGATCAGCAGCACGCCCGGCACCTCGTTGAAGACCCGAAACCAGCGCTGCGAATGCCGGTTGCGCCCCTCGATCAGGCCACGCATGAGCCCATAACACCAGAGGTGGTAGCCGATCAGCGCGGCCACCAGCACCAGCTTCACGCGCAACCAGGCGAACTCGAGAAACGCCGGCGCATCGATCACCATTGACAGGCCGAAGGCGACGGTGAGCGCCCCGCCGATGCTCATCAGCGCAAAGAGCCGCCGCTCCATCACCGCAAAGCGCGCCAGACCGGGCGCATCGGTGGTCTCACAGTGGTAGACAAAGAGCCGCGGCAGGTAGAACAGCCCGGCGAACCAGGTCACCACGAATACGATATGGAATGCCTTGAGCCAGAGCATGCAGTATCGTACCCGGCTTCGGCACGCTTGACCAAAAAGCGCGCAGCAGGAAACAGGAGGATCCTCATGAGCGATATCGGCTCTGGAGTAGCCCCGGGCGCACCGGGTCTCTCACCCACCTGGTGCAGCAGCGCCAAAGACGTCGTAGGGTGTTCCCTCGGACGACCCCGACTGTGGTTCACCGTCGGCGGCGGCATCCTCAATGAAGTCTATTACCCACGCCTCGACATTCCGCAGATCCGCGACCTGGGATTCATCGTCGGGGACGGACGTGGCTTCTGGGTCGAGGTCAAGCGCCTCGGCGATCCGACCATCACGCTCGCCGGCTCGGGGATCCCGGCGGTGCGCGTGGTGCACCGCCACGAGCGCTTCGAGCTGCGCCTGAGGATCGTGCCGGCCGCCGAACGCGACGTACTGCTGATCGAGGTGGAACTCACCGGCGATGATCAACTGCGCCCCTACGCGCTGCTCGCGCCGCATCTCGGCGGCAGCGGCCACGAGAACCTCGCGATGATCGCCGACCACCGCGGCCACCGACTGCTGCTGGCCGAGCAGGGTCCGTTCGCGCTCGCCCTCGGCGCGGTCGACGACGACCAGCGCGATGCGTGGGGACGCGCGAGCTGCGGGTACGTCGGCACGAGCGACGGCTGGCAGGACTTCAAGTGCAACGGCGCGATGCGCTGGGAGTACGAGCAGGCCGGGCCGGGCAACGTCGCGCTGCTCGGGGAGTTGCCGCGCAAAGCAGTCCTCGGCCTCGGCTTCAGCGCCAGCACCGAATCGGCCGCGAGCCTCGCACTCTCGGCACTGTTCGAGCCCTTCGAGGCGAGCTGGCAGCGTCAGGTCGCGGAATGGTCGGAGTGGCAGAAAGAATGCGCCGGGCGTGCCCCGCTCACCGGCTCGCTGCCGCCGGCCTGTCGCGAGCAGTTCCGCGTCTCGACCATGGTGCTGCGCTCCCACCAGGGCAAGACCTTCCCCGGCGCGATGGTCGCGAGCCTGAGCGTGCCCTGGGGCAACACCAAGGATGAGCGCGCCGGCTACCACCTCGTCTGGCCGCGCGATCTGTGCGAGAGCGCCGGCGCGCTGCTCGCCTTCGGCGCCACCCGCGAAGCACTGGACACGGTGCGCTACCTGCGCGCCACGCAGCTCGCCGACGGACACTGGAACCAGAACCAATGGCTCGGCGGCACGCCCTACTGGACCGCCGTGCAGCTCGATGAGACCGCCTTTCCGGTGCTGCTCGCCTGTGCGCTGCACGAGCGCAACGCGCTCGATGGCGTGCGCGTGACGGACATGATTCACCGCGCCCTCTCCTTCCTCGTGCGCAACGGCCCGGCCTCGGACCAGGACCGATGGGAGGAAGACGCCGGCATCAACACCTTCACCCTCTCGGCGTGCATCGCGGCGCTGGTGTGCGGCGCGACGCATCTGCCCCCCGGCGCGCGCGAACTGGCACTCGATATCGCCGATTACTGGAATGCAAGCCTCGAGGACTGGACTGCGGTGTGCGACACGCCGCTCGCCCGCGAGCACGGCATCCCCGGCTACTACGTGCGCGTGGCGCCCGCCGAGGCACTGCACGATCGCTGCGCCCTGCAAGATGTGCTGCCCATCCGCAATCAGAACATCGATCCGGCGCTGCCGGCCGCCGCGCAGGTCGGCGTCGACTTCCTGCAGCTGGTGCGCTTCGGCCTGCGCGCGCCCGATGACCCGCTCATCCTCGGGACGATCAAGCTGGTCGATGCGCTCCTGAAGAGCGACACGCCGAACGGACCAAGCTGGCGCCGCTACAACGACGACGGTTACGGCGAGCACGACGACGGTGCGGCTTACGACGGCACGGGCCGCGGCCGCCCCTGGCCACTGCTGACCGGGGAGCGCGGACACTACGAACTGGCGGCCGGCCGCGATCCGCTGCCGTACCTCGAGGCCATGCTGCGCATGGCCTCGAGCGGCGGCATGCTGCCGGAGCAGGTCTGGGACGGTGAGCCCATCCCCGAGCGCTTTCTGCTGCCCGGCCGGCCGACCGGCAGCGCCATGCCGCTAGTGTGGGCGCACGCGGAGTTCATCAAGCTCGCCGTCTCGCGCGCCCTCGGCCGTCCGTTCGACCGGCCCGAGCCGCTTTGGGAGCGCTACGGCGGCAAGCGCCCGAAGCTGCGCCGCGTGATCTGGGCGCCGCATGCCGCGGCGAGCAGCCTCCCGCAAGGTGCGGCCCTGACGCTGGCGCTGAACGAGCCGGGTGTATTCCGGTGGGGCTTCGACGGCTGGCAGGACATCGAGGAACGGGCCACGCAGCCCAATCCGCTCGGGCTGCACCTGCTGGAAATCGACACCGGCTCGCTCGTGGCCGGCCGCACCATCGACCTGACCTACCGGCGCCTTTCCGACGGCCAGTGGGCCGGTCAGGACTTCCGGATTGAGGTGAAAGCACCCGGCTGATCCGCCTCACGCGAGCCGCCCGTGTCATCAAAGATTCACGCGCGGACCGATCGAGCGATGAATCTCGATCACCTTCGGCAGGGGCGGCGCCCCTACAGTCGCCGCCCCCGCCCGCGCAGCTGATCGGGCAGCTCATCGCGGACCGTGGCGGGCGCGCCGTGTTTCTGCCAGTCGTCGACGGACCACTGCGACACTGCCCGCTCCTGGGCGTATCGATGGGGGCCACCGAGGTCGATGGCGGCCGCGCAACGCGCGAGGTGTCTTTGAAAAATTTAAGAGAAATCAATATCTCGGCATCCGACTCGAGCAGCCGGATCGAGCGGCAGGGGCCTCGGCCGCCTCGCGCCGAGCCCGCGCTGCGCGTCGGCGTGCGAGACGGTGGTGCGGGTGGGGGCCCGATCCCACCGTAACGGCTCTGTTCGCGCAACCGGTCCGGCCGTATAGTCCCGCCACTGCAGCGTCACCGTGGCCGCATGTGGCACGGCGCGGCGTGCATCCTTGTCGGTGATCGGAGTCAACGCAAGGAACCTCCGAGCGTTCTACCGGTCAGTACACAGTGGAGGTAGTCACTATGGGCGCGATATCCGTTGGTCGATCGTTCAGGACGTGCGGAGTCGCATTGGCTGCCGTGGCCTCATTGCTGCTGGCCGCCTGCGCCACCGCGCCGGTCATTCACACGCGCATGGCCGTCGGCGCCAACCTGTCGCAGGCACATACGTACGCATTCGTGCCCCATCCGGGCACGGATCACGGCCCGTACAAGTCGCTCACGACCCAGCACCTCGAGCGTGCGGTCATGCGGCAGATGCAAGCTCGCGGCTACACGCTAGTTGCGGCCGACGCCGAACCGGACCTGCTGGTGAACTTCCGCATCCGCACACGGGATCGCATCGAAGGCGCCATGGGCCCTGCCTTCATGGGCAGCTACTGGGGCGGCTGGGGTCCGTATGGGTGGGGCGACGACGACTGGGGCGGACCCTACGGCTGGGGCTGGGGCGGTTACTACAACGACGTGCGGACCGTCACCTCCGCGGCACTCACCGTCTCGGTGATCGACCGCAGCACACGCTCGGTGATCTGGAGCGGTACGGCCTCATCGGACGTATCCCGTCACCAGATCTATCACCCGGGCAAGTCCCTGGACGAGGCCGTTCAGCAGATTTTCCTCCACTATCCGGTACCGGCCGGCACGCACTGAGCGATCGCCGAGCCCGCTTGGATAAGCCGGTGGACCGCGCTGCGGTCCGCCGGCAGCCTCACTCCCCGAGGTAGGAGACGCGCTCGCGCCAGCGGGCCTCCGGGGTGCTCTCGGGCGCAACGTCCGTCTCCGTCCCGAGATACAGAAACCCCACCAGCGCATCGGCCGGCCCGAAACCGAGTTCGCGCTTGACCGCCTCGTCGTACGCCGCCGCGCCCGTCTTCCACACGCCATTGAAGCCCAGAGCACAGGCGGCAAGCAGAATGTTCTGCGCGGCAGCTCCCGCGCACAGCACCTGCTCGATCATCGGTACCGATGCCTGTGCATCCTGTACGGCGGCAACCACAATGATCAGCGGCGCCCGAAACGCCTTGAGCCGCTCGCGCTCGAGCGCCTCGGGAGAAGACTGCGGGCGCGCCCGCTGCAGTTGCGCAGCGAGCATCGCGCCGAAGCGCTCGCGCGCCGCGCCGCGGATCACGACGAATCGCCACGGACGCAGCCGCCCGTGATCCGGCGCGCGCGCGGCGCTGGCCAACAACAACTCCAGTGCGCCCGCGTCGGGTGCGGGCTCCGTCAGCGTTTTCGCCGAGCGGCGCTTGAGCAAAAGATCGATCGCTTGCATCGGCCAATATTGACACAAGTCCGTCGCAAACCGTGTACAGTCCGCGCCCATGGACGCGCGTGACCTCGAGGCGCTCAAAGACGCCATTCGCTGCATCCCCGACTATCCGAAGCCGGGCATTCAATTCCGCGACATCACGACGCTGCTTGGCAACGCGCCAATGTTCCGACTCGCCATCGATTCCCTGGCGCATCCGTGGTCGGACGCCCGTCTGACGCACGTCGCGGGCATCGAGGCGCGCGGATTCATTCTCGGCGGAGCGGTCGCGCAGCGCGTCGGAGCCGGCTTCGTGCCGATCCGCAAAAAAGGCAAGTTGCCGCACGAGACGGTGCGCGTGGCGTACTCGCTCGAGTACGGCATCGATGAGATGGAGATGCACCGCGATGCGCTCAAGCCCGGCGAGCGGGTGCTGCTCATCGACGATCTGATCGCCACCGGCGGCACGGCCGAGGCGGCCGTGAAGCTGCTGCGCACCCTGGGTGCCGAGATCGTCGCGGCATGCTTCGTCATCGACCTGCCCGAGCTCGGCGGTGCCCAGCGCCTGGAGGCGCTCGGGGTGCCGGTCCGCAGCCTTGTCGCTTTTCAGGGACACTGAGCCGGGCTCAACATTACGTTCTGGTCATGCACGGTTCGGCTGCGGATCTTCCTGCAATAATCCGCCCCGTTCCGGCGCCGAGCGCTCGGGGCAATTCTCAAACCGCTCAAACTCTCTTTTGGAGAAGTCGATGTTCAAGAAGCTCGTCCCAGTCCTCGGAGCGCTGCTGCTGGCCGGTTCGCTGGCTGCCACCCCCGTCGCCGCCGTCGCCGCTCAGGCACCCACCGCTGCGCATCACGTCGTGCATAAGAAAGTCATGCACAAGAAGATGATGCACAAGAAGTGGCACAAGAAGGCGATGCACAAAACGTGGCACAAGAAGGCCATGCACAAGAAGTGGCATAAAAAGGTGATGAAGCACCCGATGCCGAAGAAGAAGGGCTGAACGCCCACGGCCGATGCCCGAAGAGCCCCGCCCCGTGCGGGGCTCTTTCGTTTCGGGTGGGCGCAACGCGCCCACCGCCGCAGCGCTCTAGAATCGTCCCGATGCAGCCGCTCACCGAGATGCTTGTCCTGCTGGCCGCTGCGGTCCTCCTGGTGACTGTGGCCCGCCGGCTCGCATTGCCGACGGCACTGCCGTACCTGGCGGTGGGGCTCGCCTGCGGCCCGTACGCGCTCGGCGTGGTGCAGGGCTCGGAAACGGTCCGCCTGCTCGCGGAACTCGGAGTCGCCTTCCTGCTGTTCACGCTCGGCCTCGACGTGTCGCTGCCGCGGATGATCGCGATGCGGCGCGAAGTCTTCGGGCTCGGCGCGGCGCAAGTAGGCGCCACGACCCTGGTGTTCGCGCTGCTCGGACGGCTCACCGGAATCCCCTGGCCGGCCGCGGTCGTCGCCGGCGGCGCGATCGCCATGAGCTCGACCGCCATCCTGCTGCAGCAGCTCACCGAGCGCGCCGAGCTGAACCGCACCCACGGCCGCCTTGCCTTCGCGATGCTGCTGTTTCAGGACTTGGCCTTCGTGCCGCTGCTCGCACTCGCCTCGGCGCTCGGCCCGGGCGCCGGCCCGCTCGACCTGCACGCCGCACTGCTCGCCGCCGCCGGCGGTGCGCTCGCCATCGGGGCAGTGCTGGCGGCCGGCCGCTGGCTGCTGCGACCGCTGTTCCACGAGATCGCCCACAGCCGCCTGCGCGAGCTGTTCACCCTCGCGGCATTGCTGGTGGTGATCGGGGCCGCCTGGATCAGCCGCCTGGCGCACCTGTCGGCCGGTCTCGGCGCCTTCCTCGCCGGCGTGATGCTGGCCGAGACCGAGTACCGTCATCAGCTCGAATCGGTTCTGCGGCCGTTTCGCGACATTCTGCTCGGCGTATTCTTCGTGTCAGTGGGGATGCTGCTCGACGTGCGCCAACTGGCTGGCCAGCTCGGCACCGTACTGAGCCTGCTCGTGCTCATCACGGTGCTGAAGACCGGCATCGCCACGCTGGTGACCCGGCCGTTCGCCGGCGCGCCGTTCAAGGCGCTGCGCACCGGCATCGTGATTGCGATCGGCGGAGAGTTCGGCGTGGCACTCGGCAGCGTGGCGCTCACCGACCGCGTACTGCCGCAGCACTTCGGCCAGCCGTTGCTGCTCGCACTGGTGCTCTCGATGGTGCTCAGCCCCCTGCTGCTCAATCACAACAAGCGCATCGCCCGGTGGGTCCTGCGCGAGCATGGCCCGCCGCAGCGCACGGCCTTCCAGCGCGAGAGCGAGGCCACCGGAGCGATCGGTCAGCGCGAACACGTCATCCTCTGCGGTTTCGGCCGGGTCGGTCAGAACGTCGCACGCGTTCTGGAGGCGCAGGGCTTCGAGTACATCGCGCTCGATCTGGATCCGCTGCGCATCGCAGCGGCCCGCCAAGCGGGCGATCCGGTGATCTACGGCGACAGCTCGGATGAGCAGATTCTCTCCCTCGCCGGCCTGGCACACGCCTCGGCACTGGTCGTGACCTTTTCCGACCCCGGCACCGCGCTCGGCATCGTGCGCAGCGTGCGCGCCCAGCAGCCCGACGTGCCGATCCTGGTGCGCACCGCCGATGACTCGCGTCTGGCGGAGCTGAAGGCCGCCGGTGCCACCGACGTGGTGCCCGAGACGTTCGAGGCCAGCCTGA
>JAPTUI010000126.1 GCA_028067895.1 Pseudomonadota bacterium
GACCCGCATCGCAACATGGGCAGGGTGCTGCTCGCGGCCTGCCTCCTCGGTGCGGTGACCATCGCCCTGCCCGTCATTGCGGTGGTGCTCGGCGCGGCCGGCGATCCCGGCGTGTTCGCGAGCGCCACGCCCTTCAGCGCCTACATCAGCTCGGTGGCCGGCCCTTGGGCCGGCGTTGCCTTGAGCGCCGCCGTCGCGCTCGCGGTATTCAACGCCCTGATCGCGCAGATCATGTTCGGAGCGCGGTTGTGGTACAGCTTCGCCCGCGACAGGGTCTTTCCGACCCCGATCAGCGCGGCGCTCGAGAAAGTGCACGGCCGCAGCGGCGCGCCTCGGATCGCGACCGTCACGGTTGGGGTGCTCTCGGCCACCTGTTGCGCCCTCGGCCAGCGCGTACTGCTGGTGTTTCTTTCGGGGTTGGTCGTCTACGCGCTCGCGCTGGTCAGCGCCGCGGTGCTCATCGGGCGCATCAAGGGGCTCACCGGCGGCGTGGACCGCTGGCGCTCGCCGCTGTTTCCGCTCGCGCCGCTGCTCGGCGTCGCCCTGGCAGGTACATTTGCCGCCGCCGACTGGGCCGACGCGTCGATCGGACGCCCGAGCCTGCTCACCCTCGGCGCCGTGTTGGGCGCCGCGCTCCTGTGGTACCGGTTCGTGCTCAGCCGGCGCCCAGGCGGGTGGGCGCCGCGAGTGAACACCGGGCAGCACACGGGACCCGACCCGGCACACGAGGCGCCGACCGGCTCGCCGGTTCGCCGGTTCGCGACGGACGGACTCCCTGAACCTCCGCCGGCGCCGCCCCCACGGCGCCGGCACCCCTGACACGCGGTTCGAACGCCTAGGGCCGCAACGCCGCGCCGCTTGCCACCACCCCCAGGCCGTAGCCCGAGACGGTGCGATTGAAGTGGGCCACCGCGGTGCGCAGGAACCGATCGTACGTTGCGATCGCACCGCGATACTCGCGCGTGTAGACCGCCTGCTCATGCAGCGTCGCGGCATCGACCGGCTCGTCCGAGCCCTGCAGCAGCTGCTCGAGCGCCATCAGCTTCTCGTGGATGCGGTCCGGCACCCACAGAGTCGACTCCGACGATCCGGCGTCGCTGGTGAGCTTCAGGAGCATCGCGCGGCGGGCGCGGGCGAGCTTCCCGATCGCCGTATCCACCGCACTGCGCTCCGGCAAGCCCCGCGCCGCCGCGCGCAGGCCCGCGAGCTGCACCCGGATCGCATGCAGCCGGTTCAGCGCCACGTCGATCCGTGAGATCTCGTGCAGCACCGCCGCGGTGACGTGACAGCGCTCGGTCATGCCCGCGAGCGTGCCCGTCGAGGCTGGATCGTTGACCACGGTGAAGGTCTGCGAGGCCTTGGCGCCGCCGATCTCGAGCGTCGCGGTATAGGTACCCGGCGGCATCAGCGCGCCGTTCCTCGGCCCGCGGTTGTATTTCGGCGCAGAGCGCCAGCGCACTGGTCCCTGCGCTTGCAGGTTCCAATAGATCCGCTGCAGTCCCGCCTGGCCCGGCACCCAGGGCACCTCGCCCTTCACCGCGGAGGCGGCCACGGCGGCCCCCGGGGTCATGACCTGCGGCTTGCCCTTGTGGAGCCCCGCGTACGTGCGCACCACTTTGCCGCTTGCGTCGGTGATGATCAGCTTGCCGGGCCGTTTGGCCGCGTGCGCCAGGGAGTAGCTGATGTCCACACCGTACTGCGGATTCTGTCCGTAGTAGACGCCATCGCCCATCGACTCGACGGTCGAGAACGGCCAGTAACGCACCGCCTCCGGGGGCTTGAACAGCGTCAAATCAGCATGCGCCACGCGCGCATTCCAGTCCTGGAACGGCCTCAGGTCATCGAGGATCCACACCCCTCTGCCGTGCGTGGCCACCACCAGCGAGTCGGTGTGCGATTGCAGCGCCAGATCGTAGACGGCCGCATCCGGCAGGCCGAGGCCGAGTTTGTACCATTTGCGGCCCGCGTCCCATGACGCATACAGGCCGTTCTCCAGGCCCGCGTAATACAAGTTGGGGTTGCGCAGATCGCGGCGCACGACGTGCGCATAAACATCGTGCGGCAGATTGCCGCTGATCGAGGTCCATTGCGCGCCGTAGTCGTCGGTGCGGTACAGATACGGCCGGAAGTCGCCGCTGAAATGCCGATCGACCGCAATCAGCGCACTGCCCGGATGGTCCCGGGAGACATCGATGGACTCGACTCGTCCCCACGGCGGCAGATCCGGGATGTTCCCCGTGACGTTGCTCCAGTGCTTGCCGCCGTCGCGGGTCAGCTGCACCAGTCCGTCGTCGGTGCCGACCCAGATGACGCGGGAATCCGACGGCGCCGGAGCGATGGTGAGGATCGCGTCGTAGTACTCGGCGCCGGAGTTGTCCTGAATGACCGGTCCGCCCGAGGGCCCCTCCTTCGCCTTGTCATCACGGGTCAGATCGGGACTGATCGCGCGCCACGTCCGGCCGCGATTGGCGCTCTCGAATACGACATTGGCGCCGGCATAGAGCACCTTGGGATCTTGCGGGGAGACCGCGAAGGCCGCTTCCCACGCGAAGCGGTAGCGCGCGCCGTCGGCCCCCCGTCCGTTGTCGTCGCGCGGATACGGCTCGATATCGTGGATCTGCTCCTCGGATCGATTGTAGATGAAATACGCGCCGTTCTGCCCTTCGTTGTAGATCAGGTTCGGGTCATCGGCCGCCGGCATCCCGTAGATGCCGTCGTCGCCGTTGAAGCCGTACCAGGCGCGGCTGGAGATGCCATTCGGGTTCTTGCTCGCGCTCGGCCCGCACCAGGAATTGTTGTCCTGCAGTCCGCCGCAGACCTGATAGAGCAGTCCGCCGCCGACGGCCACGTGGTAGAACTGCTCGAGCGCGATGTTATCCACGTACGCCCAGCGCTTGCCGTTGTCGAGGGACAGCGCCACACCGCCGTCATTGCCTTCGATGATGCGCCCGCTGCCGGTCGGATCGATCCAGATGGCGTGATTGTCGACGTGGATGGACTTGGCGATGTGGCGCCAGGAGCGCCCGCCGTCATCGGAGGCGAGCAGGTTCATCGACAGGGCGAACACATGGTTCGGATTCTTCGGATCGACCGCGATGTGCGAGAAATAAAACGGCCGCGAATCGATGCTCTGATCCTTGCTCACCAAGGTCCAGCTCGCGCCCGCGTCATCGGAGCGCCACAGCATGCCCTGGTGGCTGCCGATCACCGCATACACCACATTGGGCGCGCTCGGGGCGACGGCGAGCCCGATGCGCCCGAGCGGTCCGGCGGGCAGCCCATGGCCCGACAGACGAGTCCAGGTGAGGC
>JAPTUI010000107.1 GCA_028067895.1 Pseudomonadota bacterium
GCCGTGGCGCAGCAGGTACAGCGTGAGCGCCGGCTCCCCGTGACGCAGCAGGAACTGACCGGGATCGATGCGCACGTTGCGCGCGCAGCCGCTGATCAGTTGCAGACCCGCGGCACTGATGCCTGAGAAGACCGGATGTTGGGCGATGATCTGCGCCAGGGGCTGCACGGCGGGCTCCTCAGTCCGGCGTCTCGGCGCACAGGGCGGCGACTTCCTCGGTGAGGTCGATGCCAACCGGACACCAGCTGATGCACCGCCCGCAGCCGACGCACCCGGAGGTGCCGAACTGTTGCGGCCAGGTGGCCAGCTTGTGAGTGATCCACTGTCGGTAGCGGGCGCGGATGCTCGGGCGGACGCTGCCGCCGTGAACGTAGGCGAAATCGACGCTGAAGCACGAATCCCAGCGGCGGGTGCGCGTGACCTGCTGCCCGCTGAGATCGCTCGTATCCTCGAGATTCGTGCAGAAGCAGGTCGGACAGACCATCGTGCAGTTGCCGCACGCGAGGCAGCGGTCGGCGAGGGCATTCCAGCGCGGGTGTTCGGGACTGCCGAGCAGCCGTGGCACCCAGTCCGTTTCGGGCATCGCGCGGCCCATGGTGGCGGCAGTGTGTGCCACAACCGCCTGCGCCGCGGCGATCTCATCGTCGCGGGCGGCCCGGCGCGCCAGTGTTTCGAGCACGGCGGCGCCTGCCTCCGTGGCACAGGTCAAGAGGAAGGTCGGCCCGCCGTCGGTGCCGAGCTCCGTCAGCGCCAGATCGTACCCTGAGGTCACCTCGGGCCCGGTGTGCATCGAGACGCAGAAGCAGGTGCCGCCGGCGTGTGCGCAGTTCACCGCCACGATGAAGGCATCGGCGCGCCGTGCACGGTACTCGGCATCCGGCGCGGCGCCCCCGAGCCAGACGCGGTCCTGGATGGCCAGCGCGCTCAGTTCGCAGGCGCGCACGCCGATGAGGGCGAGCGGCGCGTCGATGTGCGGCTGGGGATCCAGCTGCACCGTGCCGCCGGTGACGCGAGCCCGCCAGAGGATCTGCTGGGACGGAAAAAGATGGCGCTTCCAACTCTGCGGGCCCACGGCGAAGCCGAATACCGTGTCGGTGTCACTCGGCCGCAGGCGGTAGGCACCCGGGGATTGTTCATCGGTCCAGCCGCGCGGCAGTTCCTCGAGCGACGCGATGTCCTCATATGCGATGGCGCCGTCCCGTACGGTTGGCCCTAACGTGCGGTAGCCACGCTCGCGCAGCACATCGAGCAGCTGCTGAAGCCCCTCCAGGCCGATGACGTGCGCACACTCTGTCTGCCGAGACATCGCAGATCCCTGCGCGGCCCCATGCCGCGTACTTCACATGATCGCGAGCCCTGCGGCAGCAGCAATACGCACATGCCGGCATCCCCGCGGTCAGTCGACGGCGGGGAGGGGCAGAGGACGGCGCGCAACGCAGGTGGATGAAGCCCGGGTAGTCAGAGTCGATGGGACGAGCCGGGCGCCGCGGGACGGACGGGGGCGCGATGCGTCGAATGTGCCGAGAAATGCGCCGCCACGCGCGCCAGGCCGATGCCGGATCGGCGGGCTTCCTGAGCCATCTTGCGCCGGAGGATCCACGGCCCGATCACGGGCGGTACCCAGAAGGCCGGCTCGAGCTCGATGTGCATGGCGAGACAGGTCAGGCCGCGCACCTGCGCGCAAGGTTGCACGGTCCACCGTGCATGACCCGAACGGAATGAGCCGCCCGGCAGCAGCCGTGCGCGCAGCGTCCCGCCGTGCGCATCAGCCGCGGCAGTCATGATCTGCGTCTGATGCAGGGTGCGGCAGAAGATGAGGACGCACGCATGCACCGCGGTGAACAGCCGAACCACACCCGGGTCCGAGGTCGGCTCGACCCGCACGGCGCGTAAGTCCCGGTTGTACCGGGGCATCGCGCGGTAATCCTGCAGCGCAGCGAAGACCGCGCGAGGGGATGCACGCAAGGTCATGCGCAGGTCGATAGAGAAGCGTGAGCCGTCGCGCACCACCCGCACGCCGAGAATGTGCGCGGCGCTCGCAAACGATGGCGAGGCGCTCAGGACGATGAGCACGGCGCGCAGCCGTGTGGCCCGGACATTCAGCCGTGAAAGGTGGCCGGCTGGCGCTGCCCGCCGGCCGGGGTCGCAATCGGTCATGCAGGTCATCCGACGTGTTGGGTGCGCGCGCCGAAATGCGCCGCAGAAGCCTAGCACACCCGACTCGCACCCCGTTTCGCAGTCGGACGGCCCGCCGGGTGTACCATGACGGCCGAGCGCACGGGCGGTGCGTCCGCGAGGTGATCCGATGCGGTACGAACTGTATTACTGGCCGACGATCCAGGGGCGCGGAGAGTTCGTGCGCCTCGCGCTGGAGGATGCAGGCTGCGGGTATGCCGACGTCGCGCGTGAGCGGCGCAAGGGTGCCGGAGTGGCGCAGCTGATGCGCTACCTGGAGGGCAAGGAGGCGGGGGCGCTGCCGTTCGCACCTCCGTTTCTCAAGGCCGGCCGGCAGGTCATTGGCCAGAGCGCGAACATCCTGGCGTTCCTCGGCGAGCGTCACGGTCTCACCCCGCGGCGACCAGCGGCCCGGCTCTGGGTGCAGCAGTTGCAGCTCACGCTCGCCGATTGGGTTGATGAGATCCACGACACCCACCATCCGATCGCGGCGAGCCTGTACTACGAACAGCAGCTGCGGGCCGCGCGGCTGCGCAGTGCGGATTTCATCAGCCATCGGCTGCCGAAATTCCTGGATTATTTCGAACAGGTGCTGGCGCGCAATGCGAGTGCAGGCGGCTGGCTGGTCGGAGCCCGGGCGACGTATGCCGACTTGTCACTGTTCCAGATCGTAACGGGTCTGCAGTACGCATTCCCGCGCAGCATGGCACGCGTGCTGCGGCGGCATCGGCGAGTCGCTGCGCTGCACGAGGCGGTGGCACAGCGGCCGCGGATCGCGGCTTATCTGCGCTCGCCGCGGCGGCTGCCGTTCAACGAGAGCGGGATCTTCCGGCATTATCCGGTACTCGATCGTCCCTGAACTTGCGCGACGCGCTGCGCAAACTGACATTCCTCGCGTTCGGCGCGCCTCGGTGTTGACGACCGTACCGGCTCCGAATTATCACGCCGGGGTTGCTCTTGCGAGGGTCTCTCATGGCAGCGTATCAGTTTCAGGTCGTATACTTCGAGGCGACCCGTCGTTGCAACCTGCGGTGCCGATTCTGCATGACCGGCAGCAACGAGCCGAAACGGCTGCGCGAGAGCGTTCTGAACGAGCTGACGCTCGAGCAGATCCGGGATCAGATCCTGCGCCCGGCTCGCCGGCTCGGGGTACACACGATCGGCTGGAGCGGTGGGGAGTTTCTGCTGCGCAAGGATGCCTTCGATCTGCTGCGTTTGACGGTCGAGTTCGGCTACCGCTGCTCGGTGCTGAGCAACTGCGCGAAGCTCACGCGCGCACGCCTGGAGCAGATCCGCGAGGTCACCGCCGGCCAGGCGCGCATCGTCGTCGGGCTCAATTCGGTCGACGAGGAAAATCAATGGAGCCGCGACAGTGAATCGGGCCGCACGCTCGCCGTGCTGCGCGACTGCATGGAGCTCGGACTCGGTCAGCACGTCGTGGTCACGATCGGCAAATACAATACCGAAAGCTTCGCCAAGACGATTGAATTCATCGTCAAGCACAATATTGCCTACAACCGCTCGCCCCTGGTGCCGCGTGGCTCCGGCGCGCAATGCTTCGAGCAGCTCGGCTTCGACCGGCAGGATCTGCGCGAGCATTTTCATCCCGCATTGCGGCGCAGTCCGCACGGCTATGTCAGCTATACCCCGTTCTTTCTCTCTCCGGAGCTGCACGCCGAAGTCTCCGGCGGGGCGCGCAACCATACGGTGCCGCAGAACCCGGCCATCGGCTGCTGGGCCGGCACCTGGCTCACGATCAACGCCGAGGGTGAGGTGTCAGTTTGTCCGGTGTTGCTCGATGCGCTGAGCGCCGGCAACGTGCGCCGCCAGCCGCTCGATGAGCTGGTGGCATCAAGCGCGCTGTTCGCCACGATCACGGACCGTTCGCGCCTGAAAGGTCGTTGCGGCCGCTGTCGCTACCAATACACGTGCGGCGGCTGCCGGGCGATGGCGTATTTCCACAGCGGTGATTACATGGGGGAGGACCCGACCTGCTTCTTCGATCCGATCGACCGTTCGACGGTGAGTGAGCACGAAGCGCAGACCAACGAGGTGTTCCGCAAGTACCTGCTCATGGCGCGCGCCGCGGGTGTGTATCGGCCGCCTGCCAGCGCGGCCGACGACGCATCCTCGCGCCCGGGCCTCTACGGACGGCGCTGAGCGGCGCAGGTCCGTGGCCGATCCGCACACCGATCAGTCGGGACGGATCTCGACGCCTCGCCAAAACGCGACGCGTCCGCGGATCGCCTCCGCGGCGGTCTTCGGTTCGGGGTAGTACCAGGCCGCATCGGGGTTGCGCGCCTCGCCGACCTTTACGGTGTAGTAATGCGCCGTGCCCTTCCAGGGGCATGTGCTGCGTCGTTCGCTCGGCTCGAAGTAACGCCGATCGAGACTTTCAGGCGGGAAGTAATGATTGCCCTCCAGGAGTACCGTGTCGTTGCTCGTAGCGAGCACCGTGTCATTCCAGATTGCCTTCATCTTTGCACCTCTGAGGAGTCTGCCCCCGAGCTTAGCGCGCAACCGGCGTGCGCAGCACGCGCTCGAGCGCGAAGTCGAGCGATGCCTTGCCGGGACCCAGCGCCAGAATCGCGAGCGCGAGCGCGGCCCAGGGGAGGTGGAAATTCGCCCATCCGGTCGGATCGGTGAGCTGGATCACCCCCGTCATGACCAGCAGCGCCAGGGCGCTGAAGCGCGTGGCCAGACCGGCGATGAGCAGGATCGGAAAGAGGACCTCTGCAACGGCGTCGATGTGGGCGAGCGCATCGGGCGCGGGAAACGGGTAGCGGTGCCCGAGCAGATGCAGCCGGAACATCGACTCGAAGAGAAAGTCGGCGACCGGCGAGACGTGCCACCAGCCGCTCCATTTGGTCAGCCCCGATTTCAGAAACGGAATCGCAAGCGCGAGGCGCGCCGCCGGCGGTGCCAGTGCGAGGGCGCCGCAGCGCAATTGGGTGAGCGCACGGGCGATGAGCGGCGGCATCACCGCCATGCGGGTGCGCGGGGCGGACAGAGGGCGAGTGAGCATGATTCAAGGACCTCGTGTGCGGCGACGTTTCAGGTGGGCAGCCGTGATCCAGCCGCCCCCGAGCAGGGCGGTCAGGTGTCCAGTCAAATCAAAGGGTTCGTGGGTGTTGCGAGCGCACTCGGTGGCATCGCCCAGGGTTCGGCCCGAGGCGAGCGTGGCGATGAATTCAGCCGCGCCGGGCGCGAGCGCGATGACTTCGACCTCGGCTTCGGGTCGCGCAAGCAGTGCATCCTGCGCACTCGCATCGAGTGCGATGGGCTCGGGGTCCGTGACGGGACCGTCGGTGACATTGAACCGCCAGATCGTCAGCGCAGCGCAGCGCGAGCGCACCAGACGCACGGACGGGTGCAACGTCAAACACAGGTCTGCGGCGCGGTCGGCGGGAATCCCGGCGAGTGCGCCAGGGTCGAGCGCTGGCGCGTCGGCGGCGTGATAGGCCTCGAGCCAGGCCCGTTCGATGCGCGCCACGTCGGGCAGGTACGCCAACGCGGCCAGCGGTTCGAATCGATCGAGAAACGCGGCGAATTCCTGCCCGTATTCGAGCAGCACCGGCGAGCGGGGCAGGTGCCCGGCGACGAAGCGGCGGGCGGTCTCTTCGAAACATTCCGCCCCGAGCAGCCGGCGCACGACCGGATAGCTTTGCGCAAGAGCGTCGATGAGTCCGGCGAGCACATTGTTGCGATAGACGTCGAAGCGCTTCACATCGGGCAGACTATCCGGTCCGTTACATCCGACCGGCGGCGGCCGCTCGGGACAGCGCAGTGCGCCGGCAAACCGTTCCTGCAGATCAGCCCAGGGCGACACGGCGTGTCTCCTGCGATGGCGCAGCGGCACGCAGCGCGCGATCGGCCCGCTCGGCCTGCGCTGCGAGTGCCGCCCATTGCGGCACGTTCTGATCCCATTCGATCAGCGTCGGTACCGCGCCGAGGCGGGCAAGCACATGGCCGTACAGTGCCCAGACCTCCTCGGCGACCTCTCGGTCGTGCGCATCGATCAGCAGCGGTCGGCCGCGCTCATCGGCATCGGTGGCGTACCCGGCGAGGTGGATCTGGCGGACGTGTTCGAGCGGAAAGTGCGCGAGGTAGCGGTGCGGATCGCATTGCTGGTTCGTGCAGGCGACATGCACGTTGTTGACGTCGAGCAGCAACGCACAGCCGCTGCGGCGTGCCACCTCGGCGATGAAGTCCGGCTCGGCGTAGGTGCTCTGCGCAAACGCGACATAAGTCGAGGGATTCTCGAGCAGGATCTGTCGACCGAGGGTTTCCTGCACCTGATCGAGATGCTCGCATACGCGCTGGAGCGTGCGGGCGGTGTAGGGCACGGGCAGCAGGTCGTTGAAGAACGTCCCGCCATGCGATGACCACGCGAGGTGCTCCGAAAACAGCCCCGGTTCGTAGCGGCGCACCAGTGCGGCCACCCGGCGCAGATGCGCACCGTCCAACGGACCGTCCGATCCGATTGACAGTCCCACACCGTGCAGCGAGAGCGGATAGTCGTCACGGATCGCCGTGAGATAGCGGTGCGGGGGACCGCCGGCGCCCATGTAGTTCTCGGCGTGAACCTCGAAGAACCCGATCTGCGGGTGAGCATCGAGGATCACCCCGTAGTGGGCGGCCTTCAGCCCGACGCCGGCCCCTGGGGGGACGACGTCGGGCTTCGGGCTCCGGGGCACGGGGTGTGTCACTGACATGACGGTGCTGACCGGGGGGCGCAGATCGTGCGCCTCTCAGCGAGCGCCCTCGGTGATCTTGCTGAGGCTGCCGTGGCCGTGAACGATCGTCACGTACGGGGTGGTAATTGCCGTGCAGGTTCCCGTCGGGACGAGCTTGAAGGCGTTGCCCTGGTAATTGCGGCTGGCCGTACCGGCGCAGGTGGTGCCGGGTCCGGCATAGCAGTCGTTGTGCCCGGCGAGGGCGACACCGAAGCAGCGGACGAATTTTCCGGTGTGCAGCTCGGCCATCGTGTGCGCACGTTGCTTCATCATCATTGCGCCATTCATCGACATGCCACCGGCCGTGGCGAGCGGAGCGGCGAGGGCGGTGACGGCGGTGGCGAGTGCGCCGGCGACGGCGAGGGAGGCGGTGCGGGTGGACATGAAAGGTTCTCCGGATGGGTGGATCACGTAGCCCCGGCGCCGCCGGTTGCAGCGGCGCGCAGGTTCTGTTGCTGTATTCGGGCGGGCGAGCCAAAAGGTTACGGGGGCATTGCGACCGGCAGCGGACCCTCTCGTGTCGCGCGCGGCAAGCGTGCAATATGTGCGGGAACCCGCCGTGCGTCACGGATGGGGAGAATGGTGTCTCGAGCCTGGATCCGGTTGAACGGGTGCGACTGAAGTGGAATCGATTTATTACGTGTTGTCCTGGGCCTGCCATCGCAAGTGCCGCCATTGCTATGAGCCCCGATTTCGCCCCTATGTGCGCTCGGCGCTCGAGGCGGTGGTGACGGAGGCCGAGCAGAACTTCGCGCGCATCATCGATCACCTTCCGCCGCGGCTCAGTTATCTCGATCGCGAGCATCCGGCGCCGGACGGCAGCCTGGCGGAGCGTCCCGGTCGGATCATCCTCGCCGGCGGAGAAGTCCTGCTCGAGGGGGTGCGCGAGCGCGTGCTGTATCCGGCCATGCAGCGCATCCAGGCGCGCTACCGCAGTCAGGGCGGTGTTGAGCTCATCGTGCAGACCACCGGCGATCTGATCACCGACGCCATCGTCGAGGAACTGCTCGCCCGGGGGCTGACGACACTGTCGATCTCCGGGGTGGATGATTTCCACTCCGGCATGCAGGGCGAGGCACGGCAGCGCGTGTTCAAGGAGCGGCTCACGCGGCTGCTCGAGGCTCACGGGCTGCGCGCTGGTGCTGCTCCGGTGCGGACCGTGGACGAGGCGTTGCGGCCAGAGGGTCCGACCTTCAATTTCTTCGGCGCGACACCGGACGCCTGGATCGGGCGGCTGTGGCCGAGGGGCAGGGCGTGGGATAATGGGCTCTCCACGGCGACGCTGGCGGATAATTTCTGCAACCGCTGGTCGGGTGGCCTGAATTTTCTCCAGCACCGCTACAGCGGCTCGGAAGTTTCCATCGATCCGGCCGGTAACGTGTTTCCCTGCTGCATCAAAACCCGCCTGCCGATCGGCAATCTACTCGAGGATGAACTGATTGCCATTCTCGACTCCCTCGCCGAGGAGCCGGCGTACGCGGCGATCTCCGCCGGGCATCCTGAGCGCATGGGGCTTGCCTACGGGTGGAGCGAAGCGCAGTTCGTCGCCGCCTCGAGCACGCACACGCCCAAAGGCGAGCCGTATGCGAACCTGTGCATCGGCTGCGACCGGTTTCATCAGGCCGTGCTCGGCCCGGTGATCGAGGCGGCCCGGGCCCGTCGGGCAACTGCGCGGAGTGCGCGCTCGTGAGAACCCGGGCGCTCATGTTCGCCGCAGCCGCCGGGGTTTTGCTCGGAGCGCTCGCCCCGCGGCCCGCATCGGCCGGCACCTGGCAGAGCGTGCTCGAGCGGGCACGCGGCCAGCACGTTTATTTCGACGCGTGGGGCGGAAGTGAGCGCTTCAACGCGTATATCGCGTGGGTGGCGCGTCAGGTCGCGGCCTGCTGCGACGTGACGCTGCGCGAGGTGCCGCTGGAGAACACCTCGCAGGCCGTGACGCAGGTCATCGCGCAGAGAGCGGCCGGCCAGAACCGCAACGGAACCATTGATCTGATCTGGATCAACGGCCCGAATTTCTACGAATTGAAGCGCCGGGGCCTGCTCTATGGTCCATTCGCCCAGCGTCTGCCGAACGATCGGCTGGTGAGCCGCCGCGACCGCGAGTTGCGCTACGATTTCACCGTGCCGGTGGACGGGTACGAGTCGCCCTGGCGCACCGCGCAGCTGGTGTTCATCTATGACTCCGCGTACGTGAAGCACGTTCCGCTCGACATTCGTGCCTTTCCCGCCTGGGCGCGACGCCATCCGGGGCGGTTCACGTTTCCGCAGGTCGAGAATTTTCTCGGCGTGGCGTTCCTCGAGCAGGCCCTCTATTCGCTCGCTCCGAACCCCTCGGTGCTGGAGCGACCGGTCACCCCGGCGGCGTTCGCGCAGGCGACCGCGCCGCTCTGGGCGTGGTTCGCGCAGCTGCGCCCGTTCTTGTGGCGCCACGGTCGGGAGTATCCGGCGAGCGGTCCGGCCGAACGGCAACTGCTCGAGGATGGGGAAATCGATCTGATGCCGTCATTTAATCCGGCGTCGGCCGCTGTCGACGTGGCCGCCGGGCGATTGCCAAAGAGCGTGCGCACCGTTGTTCTCAGGGGTGGCACGCTCGGCAACGCGAGTTTCGTGGCGATTCCGTACAACTCGGCGCACAAGGCGGGCGCGATGGTCGTGGCCAACTTTCTGCTCTCGCCCGCTGCGCAGGCACGGGCGGGGGAGATTCGTGCCCTCGGTGGACCCACGGTGCTCGATCTGGCGAAGCTCACCCCGGCGCAGCGCGCCCGATTTCGCGCCCAGACCATCAATCCCTGGCTGCCGCCGGCGGCGGCGCTCGGCCATGTGCTGCCCGAACCGCATCCCTCGTGGGCCGTGCGGCTCGCGGCGGCCTGGGAGCGGCGCTACACACCGTGACGAACGGCGGGGGACTCGCAGTGCAGCCGCAGCAGCCGTCCGGTCTCGGGCTCACATCCTCGTGGCTGCGTCACGCGCCGCGGCTCACCGTGGCACTGTTTCTCGTGCCGATCGGCGCCGGGCTGCTCGGAACCGCGCTGCCAGCCTTCGGTTGGCTGCCGGGCGTTGCAAGCCGGCCGTGGACCCTGGCGCCGTGGCGCGTACTCTGGGCACAGCCGGGCATCGGCACCGCCATCGGTTTGACCGTCACGAGCGGTGTGAGTGCAACTCTACTGTCGGTGCTCCTGGTGTTCGGCTGGTGTGCGCATCTGTCGCACCGGCCGCCCGGGCGTCTGGCGCGGGCGGTCATGGGGCCGATCCTGGCCGCGCCGCACGCGGCGATGGCGATCGGCGTCGGATTTCTGCTCGCGCCCAGCGGCTGGGTCGTGCGCCTGCTCTCGCCGTGGCTCACCGGATGGCATCAGCCGCCGGATATCGCCACCGTGCAGGATCCGTACGGCATCGCGCTCACCGTGGGTTTGCTGGTGAAGGAGGTGCCGTATCTGTTGCTGATGAGCGTGAGCGCTCTCGGTCAGGTCCCTGTCCAACGCCAGCTCGATGCCGCCGCGGCGCTCGGTTACGGACGCACTGGCGCCTGGTTGAAACTCGTGCTGCCGCAGATCTACGCGCAGATGCGTCTGCCGATCTACGCCGTGCTCGCCTATGCGCTCTCGGTGGTGGACATGGCGCTGATCCTCGGTCCTGGAAATCCGCCGACGCTCAGTGTGCTCGCATTGCGCTGGTTCAGTTCGCCGCACGTGCGGATGTACTTTCCGGCGGCCGCAGCGGCGCTGCTGCAGTTCGTCATCGTCGCGGTGTGCATTGCGCTGTGGCGCACCGGTGAACTGTTGATCGCGCGTCTCGCTCGGCGGTGGATCGCACGAGGTGCGCGCCAGAGCCTGCTCGAGCCTCTCGCGGCACTCGCGCGCGTCGTCGTCGGCGTACTCGTGCTGCTTGGGGCGACGTCGCTGCTGGCGCTGGCGGTCTGGTCGGGCGCGGCCGGCTGGCGCTTCCCCGATCTGCTCCCGCAGCACTGGAGCAGTGCCGTGTGGCATGAGCAGGCCGGCACGGTTCTTTGGCCGCTCGGCACGACGCTCCTGGTGGCGGCCGCGGCGAGTGCGACGGCATTGCTGCTCGTGTTGGCCTGTCTGGAGGAAGAGCAGCGCAGCGGCGCGCAGGGGCGCTCGCGCACCCTGTGGCTGCTCTACGTGCCCTTGCTCGTGCCGCAGATCGCCTTTCTGTTTGGCACACAGGTACTGTTCACCGTGCTGCGTCTCGACGGGACGCTCCTTGCGGTGATCTGGTCGCACCTGCTGTTCGTGCTACCGTATGTGTTTTTGTCGCTCGCGGATCCATGGCGCGCGCTCGATCCACGCTACGCGCGGACCGCACTCGCGCTCGGCGCCTCGCCCAGGCGAGTGCTCCTGCGCATCAAGCTGCCGTTGCTGTTGCGGCCCGTTCTGATCGCCGCTGCGGTCGGTGTCGCCGTCAGCGTCGATCAGTATCTGCCGACGATCTTTGCCGGCGCCGGACGGGTCGTGACGCTGACGACCGAGGCTGTGACACTCGCCAGTGGGGGCGATCGGCGTGTCACCGGGGTGTTTGCCGTGCTGCAATCGGCGCTGCCGCTGGTGGGGTATGGGATTGCGGTGCTGGTGCCGCGGATGCGACGTGGATCGTTGCGTGTCAGGAGAGCGGCGTGAGTGATGCTGCGCTGCGTCTGGAGGATATTTCGATCGTCCTCGACGACCGCGTGCTGATCCCGCCCCTGACGGAGCAGATCCTGCCCGGAACGGTGCTGACGCTGATGGGACCGAGCGGCTCGGGAAAATCGACGCTGCTGAGTTTCCTCGGTGGTACGCTCACGGGTCCGTTTCGCACCGCGGGCCGGATCTGGGTGGGCTCGCGCGAGGTCACCGCCGTGGCTGCCGAGCGACGCCGCATCGGTACGCTGTTTCAGGATGACCTTCTTTTTCCCCATCTGACGGTAGGGGAGAATCTGGCCTTCGGACTGGCGCGCACGGTGCGCGGCCGCAAAGCACGTGCGGCACGCATCGCGGCAGTCTTGACGCAAGCCGGGCTCGAGGGGTTCGCGCCGCGCAATCCGGCGACCCTCTCCGGCGGTCAGCGGGCGCGCGTGGCGCTGTTGCGACTGCTGCTCGCCGAACCGCAGGTATTGCTGCTCGATGAACCGTTCAATAAGCTCGATACGGCACTGCGCGCGGAATTTCGGCGGTTCGTGTTCGAACACGCGTCGGCGGCGGCGTTGCCGGTGCTGCTCGTGACCCACGACACCGCCGATGCCGAAGCGGCCGCCGGCACGGTACTGTCTTTGCGGACCGATGCGACGGGCTCAGCGTTCATCACGAGAACCGGCGCCGAGCGGTCCGCGAGTGGTGTGTCGGTGCCGGATCTCGGGTCCGTAGTGCAAGGGGGTGGTCAATGAGTGCGGTGCTGGAGTGTGACGTGTGCGTGATCGGCGCCGGCGCGGGCGGACTGTCCGTGGCGGTGGGTGCTGCTCAGCTCGGTGCGCGCACCGTCCTGTTCGAGCGCGGGTCGATGGGGGGGGACTGTCTGAACTACGGCTGCGTTCCTTCCAAGGCGCTGCTCGCGGCCGCGCACGCCGCGTATACCCGTACGCACTCGACGCACCTGGGCATTGCAGCGACATCCGGTCCGCTCGAGTTCGCCGCGGTCATGCGGCACGTCCATGCGGTGATTGCGCAGATTGCGCCGCATGATTCCGTCGAGCGGCTCGAAGGACTCGGCGTGCGCGTGATCCGAGCCAACGCTACCTTTACGGGACGCGATCAGATCAGCGGCGGGGGCATCACGGTGCGCGCCCGGCGCAGCGTGATCGCCACCGGCTCCGCGGCGGTGCTGCCGCCGATCGATGGTCTCGACGGGCTGGGCGCGCTCACCAATGAGACTCTGTTCGCCCTGACCGAGCGTCCTGAACACCTGCTGATCCTCGGCGGCGGGCCGATCGGGGTCGAAATGGCGCAGGCCTTCGTGCGTCTCGGCAGCCGCGTCACGCTGTTCGAGCGCGCGGCCCTGCTGCCGCGCGATACGCCCGAGTTCGTCGCGATACTGCGCGATCAGCTGCGCAGCGAGGGCGTCACGGTGCACGAACACGCCACGGTGAGTGCGCTCAGCCGATCGGGTCGGACCATCACGGTGCGATGCGCCGACGGGGAGGAGGTACGCGGCTCGCATCTGCTCCTGGCGGCCGGACGCACGCCGCGGCTTGCCGGGCTCGGCCTGGAGCGGGCCGGGGTTGAGTACGGACCCGATGGCATCACCGTAGACCAGCGGTTGCGTACCACGAATCGACGCGTCTACGCGCTCGGGGACGTGCTCGGTCGACCGCAATTTACGCATACCGCGGGCTATCAGGCGGGCATCGTTATCCGCAACGCACTGTTTCGGCTGCCGGCGCGCGTCGATTACCGGGCGTTGCCGTGGGTGACCTATACGGATCCGGAGCTGGCCCATGTGGGTCTGACGGAGGCGCAAGCGCGTGAGCGTTTCGGCCCTGCGATCCAGGTGCTGCGGTTAGATTTTGCCGAGAACGACCGGGCGCGCGCCGAAGGACAGACCTGCGGCGGCATCAAGGTGATCACGGACCGGCGCGGCCGGATTCTGGGTGCGGATTTGCTCGGCGCACATGCCGGGGAACTGGTCGGTCTGTGGGCGCTGGCCATCACCCGGCGACTGAAGCTCACAGCGCTCACCGGAGTCATTTTTCCGTACCCGACTCTGGGGGAGATTTCCAAGGCGAGCGCCAGCGCGTTCTTCGCCCCGAAGCTGTTCAGTCCGGGGCCGCGGCGTCTGGTGAGACTGCTGCTGCGCTTACCGTGATGCCTCGTGTCAGACTTGAGTGAGCTCGGCGCGATGATGCTCGACGTGTCGGTCATCATTCCGACACTGAATGCGGAGCACCATCTGCCAACGACGCTCGCGGCATGTACCGGCACGCGCGAGACCCTCGTCGTGGATGGCGGTTCCTCCGATGAGACGGTCGCGAGGGCTGCGCAAAGCGGGGCGCGCGTGCTGATCAGCCCGCGCGGGCGCGGCATCCAACTTCAGCACGGTGCCCTGCAGGCACGCGGCCAGTGGCTGCTGTTTCTGCACGCCGATACCGTGTTGAGCGACGCGTGGCGCGAGGCGGTAATGGCATTCATCCTTGAGCCGGCCAATCGTGAACGTGCCGCCACTTTTCAGTTCGCGCTCGATGATCCCGGACCGCGTGCACGTCGGCTCGAGCGCGGGGTGGCGTGGCGGGTGCGCGCACTGGGCCTCGCCTATGGGGATCAGGGTTTACTCGTGCACCGGGCGTTCTACCATGCCCTGGGTGGATTTCCGGCCTGGCCCCTGATGGAAGATGTCGAGCTGGTGCGCCGCGTTGGCCGACGGCGGCTGACCGTACTGCCCGCGTTTGCGCACACCTCAGCCGAGCGCTGGCGGCGAGATGGCTGGTATCACCGCAGCGCGCGCAACCTCGGGTGTCTCACGCTGTATTTTCTCGGCGTTCCGCCGCGGCTGCTGGCGAAGCTCTACGGCCGCTGAGGTAACGCGGACGCTCCTTGCCCGGCGCTCAGAACCGATGGCGGTACTCGAGCAGCACCGTCAGGGGCTCCAGGGTGGCGACCTGCGGGATCACCGTCCCATCGGGCGTGTATTGCGCGTAGCCGATGTAGCCGATGTCGCCGAGGTTCGGCCGGGCATTGGTTGCGTTGCGCACGTTGATCGAAAACGAGCTGCGGGCTCGGCGCACCCCGAGCCTAAAATCGACCAGCACGTACGATCCGCGGGTCGCAAACGTACCGTTGCCGCCATTGAGCAGCGCACGACTGTGTCCGGTGTAACTTGCGTCTGCTTCGATGAATCCCTGCAGAGTGTCAGTAAGCCTGCGCGTGTAGATGCCCGAGAGCGAGGCGGTCCAGGCCGGTGTGCCGAGGACGCTCGATCCGGGTTCGATCCCGACGATGGCGAGCGCACCCGGTTCGCTGATGTCAGTCCTCTCGTACCCGATCCCGGCGCGCAGCTGCAGCGGCGGGCTGAGGTGGCCGTCGAGTTCGAATTCCGCGCCGTTGATCAGCGCGCGCCGGCCATTGATGTCGAAGATCGCCTCGCAGGGCAGGGCTACTTGCTGCTGTGGATTGCGCCAATCGATGTGAAACGCGGCTGCCGAGAGCAGCAGGCCGGTACCCGGCACGGGCGTCTTGCCGCCCACCTCGTAGCTCCAGAGCGTGTCGGATTTCAGATGGGTGATGTCGCCGATCGGCAGCGTCGGCAGCGCGCAGAAGGGCAGATAGGTCTGAGCCGCGCCAGCGCGGAACCCTTCAGCGGCCGAGGCGTATATGATCGCGTGGCGCTCGAACCGGTACGACAGGGCGAGTTTGGGATCGACGCCGGACTGATGGCTCGATTGTGGGGCACTCGGTGTAAGGCCGAAATTATTGAAGCCGTTGGCGGTGAAATCGGACTGTTGGTGCAGCCAATATTGGCGCGCGCCGAGAGTGAGCGTCAATCTGCGCGCGAGTGGTACATAAAGCTGTCCGAACAGCGCGACGTCGCGCTGCAGGGCGGGATTGTAATCGGTCCACAGCAGATCGTTCGGCCAGGGGCCGACGACCGTATTGGTGCGTGTTGCCTCGACGAGGCCCTGCGCGTAGGTCGGCGGGATCGCCAGCAGCGAGCGGGTGCGCGCATAGAACGCACCGAACGTACCGCTCACCCCCAAGATGTGTTTGAATGCCAGCCGGACTTCCTCGGTGAACTGGTTCTCGTAGTGCTCCTGGTCCCAGAGAAAGGGTTGCGCGGGCAGCCCCGTAACGCCGTAGTAGCTCGCCAGAATCTGCTGCGTCCCGTAGGTCGAGTCCTCGATGTCGCGGTTGTGCCGATAGAAATAGCTGGTGGCGCTCACCAGGCGCACCTTCGCGCCCCGCCAATGAATCTCGAGCGAGGGCAGCACCCAGGCATCCGTGGCGGCGGACACGACGTTGAACGCTCGATTGATCGTGTAGCGCGGCTTGAAGGCCGGCAGGGGCGCGAAGGCCGCTGGAAAGCCCTTCGTATGCGTGTCCTGCGCCATGACCCGCAGCTGCACGCCAAGCCCGCCGCTCAGATGGATGCGAGTGGTCACTGAACCGCCGTAGATGCTCTTAGCGCCCTGATCTCCGACTCGGGTGCGCGGCACCTGGAGATTCGGGTCGGTGGTTGCGGGGCTCGAGGGGGCCGGAAACGTGCGGGTGAGATATCCGGCGTCGTGATTGCCAAATAGCACGATGCGCGTGGCCATTCGACCTGGTGCCATGACGAGGTTGGCAATCACGCTCGTCCCACCGTCGGCGCTGCCGCCGCCGACGGTGAATCCCGCGTCCGCGCGGTAGCGCAGTGAGTTGCGCCGCAAGTCTGGACGTCGCGAAATAATGCGCACGGTGCCGCCGAGGGAACTCTCACCGAACAATGTTCCCTGGGGACCTTTGAGCACTTCGATGCGCTGCACGTCGATGATGCGCGGATTGATCGACTCCGGCAGCGGCGTGTCGTCGATGTAAAATCCCGTCGCGCCGGACGTGCCGAAGAGGTTCTGTCCACTGATGCCGCGGATCGCGACCGTGCGCGCGTTCGAGATGCCGGTCGAGCCGGCGCCGTACACGAACGAAAGATTGGGGGTTTTGCTGGCGTAATCGTCGAAGGAGCGGATGCCGAGTGCGCGCAGCGTGCCTGCCGAGAACACCGTGATGCTCTCGGGCACGGCGGTGATCGGCTGGCGCTCACCCTGGGCCGTGACGATCACGGGCCGCAGCGTGGGACGATTGGGCCTGGCAAGCGGCGGATGGGCCCGCGCCGCGCCGCCGAAGAGCAGTGCACAGCCGGCGAAGAGAAGCCGGTGACACGTTCCGTTCCGGGTGGTGGCGCACTGCCCGCTCATGATGCCCGGCAGGCGTCTTGGCCGCAGGGCGCAACGCAATCCGGCGATCGAAATTGTGACGGTGTGACGCATGTGCACGAGGTGCGACTATTGTGCCGCACGAGCGCATCAGGCGCCGGAATATCGCGTCGCGGTCCGCCGTGCGAATCAGGACCTCACGATGCGCAGTTGCATGGTCCGGAAGTCGAGAATGACTCGTGCGCCCTGGCGTAGCACGTCCAGTCCGAGGGTTCCTTCGCTGCTCTTGTGACCGCCCGGTTGCACTGCGACGTGCTTCAGGAAGAAACGTTCAGTACCGATGTCGAGCGTCACCGCGGGGAGGCTCAGCGCATGGGGATCGTTCGTCTCGCCGCCCGCACCCCCTAGGCGCAGACGGTGCGTCGTGGTGTGCCGCAGCAGTTGCGGGTCGGTTTGCACGGCGTTCTGTGCAAAGAGCGTCGCGTTGGCGCCGGTGTCGAGCTGCAGGCGCAGCGGGGCACTCGCGCCGGGCACATTCACCAGCACCAGCGGTGTCAGCGCGGACAGGAGGACATTGGGCGCGTGCGCTTCGGAGTTGCGCCGTTCGATCCGCGGACCTGCACCGAATTTCAAGCGCGGCGTGCCAGCGGGATCGACGAATTCGATGCGGCGCAGCGCCAACAGGACCGGCAGTCCTACTATGGTGTTGATGGTGTACGCCCCGTGGGCGAAGCTCAGCGCAGAGTCCGGAAGAACGATGAACACGACGTTGCTGAGCACCGTCTGACCGAGTTGCAGCCGGCGGGCGATGCCGAGCTGTGTCGGCACGGTCCGTTTCGTCGAACTGCTCACGCTGGCGTTCTGGTCCAGCATGCGCAGTCCGAGACGCTGGGCGGTGGTGGCGCTGATGGTGGAAAACCCTGCGCCGGTGTCGATGACGGCATCTTCCGGGTGCGCGTCGAGCGTGATCCGCACGCGCATCAGGCCGGCGTTGTCGCGAGTGATGGGCAGTGATCCGGAGACCGCGCGCACCACTCGCATGGGTTTGACACCAATCAACGCGTGCGCGAATGCCATGCTCTGATCGTCGCCGTGATGCATCGACCGGGGTGACAGTCGGGCCGCCGCGCGGAAGGCGTCGTAGCAGTCGCGGTAGCGACCGTCGCGCATGAAGACACTGGCGAGCTCGATCAGTGCATTCGCGCGCACCGTCGGATCAGTCGGTGCGCGACTCACGGGCTGCAGAGCCGCGATGGCTTGGGCATCCTGGCGGCGCAGGGCCAGCACGGTCCCGTGGGCGAGGGCGCGCTGCGCGGGCGGTGCGGTGCCGCGGGCGATGGCTTCGAGTGTCGTGACGTCGTTCGCACGGATCGCGCCCACCAGCGCGGCGATTCCCGGCGGCGCTGCGGCCTGAGCGAGCGCGGGGGCGCAGAGGATGACCAGAGCGAGGAGCGGTGCGATCCAGCGGGTCGGGTGCATCAGAGTTCCTTTGTGCGGGTGCTGTTCGGGGTCACGAGGCGCTTCAGGCCCGCGGGGCGTGCCGCGAGCAGACTCAGGTGCGCGAGCGGGTCATGCTGCTCGCGGTCGGCCGCCGCGAGACGGATTTCCGCGGCGAGACCACTGTGATGCACACAGGCCAGATAGGCCGAGTCGCTCCACAATCCCTGCAAGACGGCCTCGCTCGGCTCATCGAGCAGCGCGAGCAGGACTTCGCGCGCATCGGCGATCAGCGACAGCTGCAGGCCCGGCCAGTGTTTCGTGACGAAATCCTTCGCGCTCACGGGGACTTGCAGATACGGCGCCGGGCGCGGCGACTCGTAGACCAGTCCGGCGATCACCACGCCGCGCTCGTGGGCCGCGGTGAGGGCGTCGTGCAGCATCGTGAGCGGCTGGGCAAATAGATCGAACAGAATGATCTGCTCGGCACTCTCGATCAGCGTGTGCGCCCGCAGCACGACTTGTTCGAGCGTCGTGATGCGGTAGAGACGGTCCTCCTGGACGGGCGCGTGCACTGCGTTCAGCGCATCGACTGCTGCGTGCGCCGCGGTATCGAATTTGTGCTTCAGCGCTCGAAACAATTCCTCAGGCGCAATCGGCCGGTAGGTTC
>JAPTUI010000490.1:0-1330 GCA_028067895.1 Pseudomonadota bacterium
TCGCTCAGGCGAGCACCGCCGAGCGCGTGGAGTACCTGCTGCGCCTAGCCGACACCAGCCTCATCGCCGGGCAGCGCCTGGGAGAGTTGCTCGGTCATGGTCCGGCGCTGGAGGAGGATCTGGCGCTCGGCAACATCGCGCTCGACCTGATCGGCCAGGCGCGGCTGCTGCTCGCGCTCGCCGGGCGCATCGAGGGCAACGGCCGCGACGAGGACGCGCTCGCGTTTCTGCGCGACGCGCCGCAGTTTCGCAACATGTCGCTCGCCGAGCAGCCGAACGGGGACTTTGCCGAAACCATCGTGCGCCAGTGTCTGCTCGATGCCTGGCAGCTCGAGACCTACGAGAGTCTCACCGGGTCGCGCGAGGAAGCGCTCGCCGATATCGCCCACAAGGCCGTCAAGGAGTGCCGCTACCATTGGCGCTTCAGCGCCGGCTGGCTGGTGCGCCTCGGGGACGGCACCGACGAGAGCCACGCCCGCCTCGAAGCGGCGCTCGGGGCGCTGTGGCGGTTCACCGATGAGCTGCTGACACCCGATGCGCTCGATGCGCGCATGGCGGTGTGCGGGATTGGACCGGCGCCCGGGCTGATTCGCGAGCGCTGGGAGACCCGGGTCAGTGCAGCGCTCGCCGAGGCGAAGCTGCAGAAACCGCCGCATCAGCACTATCCCTGGCACGGCAAGCGCGGCGTGCACTCCGAGCACCTTGGTCATCTGCTCACCGAGATGCAGTTCGTGCCGCGCGCCTATCCGGGTGCGACATGGTAGAGAGCGCTGGTCCCGAGGGCGTCGAAGGGCGTGAGCGGCGCATCTGGCGCACGCTCGAGTCGGTGGCCGATCCGGAGATCCCGGTGGTGAACATCGTCGAGCTCGGCATCGTGCGCCGGGTGCGTACCGGGACGGACGGGCGGCTGAGCGTCGGGATCACGCCGACCTATTCGGGGTGCCCGGCCACGGAAGTCATCACGCGCTCGATTCGCGACACCCTCGATCAGAACGGCTTTGCGGACGTCATGCTCGAGACGGTGCTCTGGCCACCCTGGTCGAGCGAGTGGCTGAGTGAGTCAGGGCGGCGCAAGCTCGAGGCGTTCGGCATCGCCGTCGAGCACCCCGCAGCGGCGCAGGTGGCCTGTCCGCGCTGTGCCAGTCATCAGGTCGAGCGCATCAGCGAATTCGGCTCCACGCCCTGCAAGGCCCATTATCGCTGTCGCGAGTGCCTCGAACCCTTCGATACCTTCAAGTGTCTCTGATATGTTGAAATTTCATTCGCTGCGCGTCGCCGAGGTACGGCCCGAGGCCGAGGAGGCCATCGCCCTGACGCTCGAGGTGCCGCC
>JAPTUI010000490.1:1340-3291 GCA_028067895.1 Pseudomonadota bacterium
TGCCGCCGGAACTTGCCGCCGAATACCGCGGCAGTGCCGGGCAGCACCTCGTGCTGCGTCTCGAGGCCGACGGCGAAGCGCTGCGCCGGACCTACTCGTTCACGAATGCGCCCGGCGAGCGGTACCTACGCCTGATGGTGCGTCTGCAGCCGCAGGGGCGCGTTTCTGTGCTGCTCGGGCAGCTTCAGTCCGGTGCGCGGATTGAGGTGCTGCCGCCCAATGGCAGCTTCACTCCCCATGCGGCGGCGATCGGTGCAGGCCTGCGGGTGGCGTTCGCCGCCGGCAGTGGCATCACGCCGGTGCTTTCGGTGACCCGCGCGGTACTGGCCGCCGGCGGCGCCATGATGGTGTTCTACGGCAACCGCAGTGCGGCCCGCACGATGGGGCTCGAGGCGCTGCAGGCCCTGAAGGACCAGTACCCCGAGCAGCTCGCGCTGCACTTCATCATGAGCCGCGAGCCGCAGGAGGTGGCGCTCTACAACGGGCGGCTCGATGGCGCCAAGGTGCAGGAACTCGCCCGAGCATTCTTCGATCCTCCCTCGGTCACGGAGTACTTCGTGTGCGGGCCCGGCGACATGGACGACGCGGTGTGCGGAGCGCTCTCGCAACTCGGCGTTGCGCGTGAGCGGATTCGCGTCGAGCACTTCACTGCCGTGACCGACGGCGCCGAGGCCGCGCCTCCTGCCGCCGGCCCGCAACCTGCGCCGCCATCGGCGCAGACCGCAGAGGCTACCGAGGGAATGGCCGACGTCACGGTGCTCATCGACGGGCGGCGGCGCACGTTCCGCATGGCCATCGACGGCGAGTCGGTGCTCGATGCCGCCGAGCGCGCCGGTCTCGATTTGCCGTTTTCCTGCCGCTCCGGCGTGTGTTCGACGTGTCGGACCAAAGTCGTGCGCGGCAAGGTGCGCATGGCGGAGAACTATGCGCTCGAGGATTGGGAGCTCGAGCAGGGCTACGTGCTCGCCTGCCAGTCGAAGTGCCTCACGAGCGAGTTGGAACTCGATTACGACGAGAAGTGAGCCGGGCGGGCCGTCACCGGTGAGGATGTCATGACCTATCAGACCATTGCGTACAACGTAACCGACGGCGTGGCGCGCTTGACGCTGAACCGTCCGGAGCGACTGAATAGCTTCAACGCGCAGATGCACGAGGACGTGCGCCATGCGCTCGCGGCGCTTCAGTCCGACGAGACGGCGCGCGTGCTGGTGCTCACCGGTGCGGGGCGCGGGTTTTGCGCCGGGCAGGATCTGTCCGATCGCACCGTCGCGCCGGGGAGCGAGCGGGCGGATCTCGGCGCGTCGATCGAGCGCCATTACAAACCTCTGATCCTCGCGCTGCGTCGCCTGCCGATTCCGGTGCTCGCGGCGGTGAACGGGGTCGCGGCCGGCGCTGGCGCCAACCTCGCGCTCGCCTGCGACCTGGTGGTCGCGACGCGCTCGGCGAGTTTCGTGCAGGCTTTTGCACGCATCGGGCTGCTGCCGGACTCCGGCGGCACCTGGTTCCTGCCGCGCCTGGTCGGCCCGGCGCGCGCGCTCGGACTGGCACTGCTCGGGGAGAAGCTGCCGGCGAACCAGGCGGCCGAGTGGGGACTCATCTGGCGCTGCGTCGATGATGAGGATTTCGCCGCCGAGATCGACTCGCTGGCGGCCGGACTCGCCGCAGCGCCGACGCTTGCCCTGCGGCGCATCAAGCAGGCCGTGCACGCGGCCTGGCACAACACGCTCGAGCAGCAGCTCGATCTGGAGCGCGATGCGCAGCGCGAGCTCGGATACAGCGCCGATTACGCCGAGGGCGTCGCGGCATTCATGGCCAAGCGCGAACCGCGCTTCACGGGCCGATAACGCTTACGGGTGAGAGGTCAGATGCAACTGCAAAGCTACTGTGCGGGCCGCTGGGTGAGCGGCTCAGGCGAGGCCACCCTGCTGCGCGACGCGAGCACCGGAGACGT
>JAPTUI010000098.1 GCA_028067895.1 Pseudomonadota bacterium
ATCGAGCAGCGAATCGTCCGCGCGGTCATCGGCCTCGAGTCCGTGCCCGAGGCGGCTGAGGCGCTGGTTGCGGGGCAGGCAAGGGGCCGCTTCGTGGTACGCCTCTAGCCCGCTTTTCTCACAGCCGCGCTGAGTGGGGCGCGGATTTGCGGTAAATCTGCCGAGCTGCGTGGGTCGAGGTGGGGCCCGGGAGCGAGGCTTACCTGGATAGTTTTGGCCGACAGGTGCCCGCCGCCCTGCTCGAGAGCGGTTCGGCGATTGAGATTGGGGGGATTCTGGTTCGTAGTGCGGCTTACCGCGCCGCGGCGCTCAGGGCATGGAAGGCGGCGATGAACTCGCGCTGATTCGGGCACGCCTGACTCATCGCCAGCTTCACGCGCCGCACGCTCACCGTCACCACGGCGCCGATCTTTAGTAGCTTCAGCCGGATCGTGTGCGCGCAGGCACGCGCCAGTACAGTGCCGGCCAGCCCGATGCGACGCAGCGCATGCATCAGCACGTAAGCGGCCGAGGACAGCCACAGTCGCAGCTGGTTGGCGCGGAAGGTCTCGCTGGAGAGCCGATCGGCAAAGAGGTTCAGCTGTGCTTCCTTGATCCGATTCTCCATCTCTCCGCGCGCACAGTAGAAATCCTCGTACAGCTCGCGCATCGGCCACTCGTGCAGCGACAGTGAGGTCACGATGAAGCGCGGGTTGGCTTTGTCCCCGGTCTGCTCGGCCTTGGCGACCACGCGACGGGCCCGGCTCCAGCTCTTGCGGGTCTGGTAGATCAGCTCCTTGAAGCGTCGCGCCGGCTGAGCCGTCTGCCTCGACTCGGCGGCCGCCTCCTGCAGCTCGGCACCGATCGCTCGCACCAGGCGGGCGTTCTTCGCCAACCCGAACACGTAATCCACGGCATTTTGCTCGCTCCAGCTCATCAGCTCCTCGCGGCAGAACCCCGAGTCTGCGCGCAGGATGATGCGCACGCTCGGCCAGCGAGCACGGATCTGCTTGACGATGCGTTCGACCTCCTCGCGAGCCCCGGCCGCCCCGTCAATGTCCGCGGTGCGCAGCTTCGAGCACAGCAGGTGCTCGCCGCAGAAGATGTACAGCGGCAGGTAGCAGTACCCATCGTAGTAGCCGTGAAAGAAGCGCCCCTCCTGGTGCCCGTGCAGCGGGTCATCCGTGGCGTCCAGATCCAACACGATCTGTTCAGGCTCCTGGGCATGGGCCCGCAGAAATAGCTCGACAAACAGCTGCTCGATCTGTTCGCTGCGCGGGCGAATCTTGTGATAACGATCGCTGCCCTCGCGCGCATGCAGCTCCAGGCGATTGAGCGTGCTCTTGCCGGCCAGGGCTGCGCACTCGGATCGTCCCGCCTCCAACTTGCCCAGCAACGCCGCGAACACCGGATCGTGCCGCAGCTGCTCGTGATCGTTCAGGTCCTCGTACCCCAGGGCGATCCCGAACACACGCTGCCCGATGAGCGTGCGCACCGTGTGCTCGATCAGATCGGCCCGGCGCTCATCGATAAAGCAGCCGGCCAGCCGATCGATCAGCCCAATCGCTTCATCCGCTCGTCCCAGCAGCAGCGCTCCGGCATCCGAGCTCACCGTCCCGCCGTCAAACGCGGCTACCACCTGGCGGCGACCCACACATGAAAACCGCAGCTGTTCCGGGTTACACTCTGTCCGCATCGATGCACTCCCCGTGGGTAGGTTTAACTCGTTCTAGACAAACGGATTTTTACCTACTCACGGGGTTCGATGCATCCCCCTCTGTGAGAAAAGCGGGCTAGCCATGTTGAATATACTGCGCAAGATCGCATCGGTCGGGTTGATATCGGAGCCGGTACCGGCGCCCGATGAGTTGCTGCGTGTGCGTCGTGCGGTGGACGCCACGATCGCCGCCGTGCTCGGCCGGGCGCTGTGCATCCGTCACGTCGATGCCGGCTCCTGCAATGGCTGCGAGCTGGAGATTCAGGCGCTCGGCAACCCGTACTACAATCTCGAAGGACACAACATCCGGTTCGTCGCCAGCCCCCGGCACGCGGATCTGCTTCTGGTCACCGGGCCGGTGGTGAGAAACATGGAGATGGCGTTGCGGCGAACGTATGCGGCGACACCGGATCCGAAGCGGGTCGTGGCGGTGGGGGACTGCGGCTGCGCCGGCGGAATCCTCGGGGATTGTCCAGCCTCGTTGGGACGGGTTGCGAACGTGATTCCGGTGGACGTGGAGGTGCCGGGATGTCCGCCGAGTCCGGTGCGCATCCTGCAGGGAATTCTCGCCGCGATCCAGGGCTGATCGAACCATCGCGCGGTCACGTTGCCCGGATCTTGTCGACCATCCACTGCATCAGTTGCCGCATGGCCTGTAGGCGAACCGCTTCGACCGGATCTTCATGAATCTGCCAGTGCCACTGCAGGACCTGCCGATCGTGAATTTCCTGCGCCTCAAGGAACTCGGTGATCGAACACGAGGAGATCTCACCTGGAAGCCGCACGCCCAGGGTGTCGTGCATCATCATCCACTGGTAGGCCAGCGCGCCGATCCAGCTACGCAGACCGCCTCCAGCGCTGCCGCGGAATGGTTGGATCCTGATCCAGTCCGCCAGCGCCGCCGCGGGCATCGGCCGCGCCAGCCCATATCCCTGTCCAAGGCGGCAGCCCAGCTGACACGCCGCCTCGATGATCCCCGCATCCTCCAGCCCTTCTGCCACCACATCACGTCCCAAATCATGGCCGATTTGCACGGCGGTTCGGATCAGACTCAACGCCTTGATCGGGTCGTGGGTGAGATCCTTGACGAGGTTCTGATCGATCTTGATCACGTCGAAGGGCAGTTCCGCGAGGCGCTTCAAGTTGCTGAACCCGACTCCAAAGTCGTCCAGCGCAATCTTCACGCCCGCCGAGGCCAAACGGGTGAGGGCCTGATCCACCGCGCTCGCATCCAATGCCTGGCTTTCCAGCAGCTCTAGGGTGAGGTGCTGCGGCGCCACCTGCGCCTCACGCAGCGCCCCCTCGATCCAGTACGCGCAGTCCGGGTGCACCAGAGAACTCGGTGCGAGATTGATCGACAGATTGATGTCAAGCTTCTCGTCGCGCCAGCGGCGCACGTGACCGAGTCCCTGCATCAGGCCCTGCCGGAAGAGCGCATCGAGGTCGGTTTCCCCCAGCGCGGGCAGGAACTGTCCGGGGACTAAAGTCGTGCCATCGGGCGCGCGCAGTCGTGCCAGCGCCTCGACCTTCAGCAGCGCACCGTCGGTGAGATTCACAATCGGCTGCACGAACATCTCCACGCCGCCGCCGTAGAG
>JAPTUI010000328.1 GCA_028067895.1 Pseudomonadota bacterium
GAGGGCGTGATCGGGAAGATCGCACAGACCTCATTGACCCGATATGCAACGTGAGCAACCGCAGTATTGCCGTCCATGACGGTATGGCGTTGCCTGCGCGCGGTCTCCTCGGACATCTCAGTCGCTCTCCCCACGCTCCGGATTCATCTCGATGGCATGGCACGGGCACTGCTCGAAGCACGCCGCACAGCCTGTGCAGCGCGTGTAATCGTATCGATAGCGCTGGCCTGTCCCGAGCTTGACGATGGCCTGCTCGGGACAGGCCGCGTAGCAGCTGTCGCACTCGAAGCAGTTGCCGCACGAGAGACAGCGCTGGGCCTCGTAGTGCGCCTGCGCCGCGCTGAGCCCGGCGACGACTTCCTCGAAGCCCCGTGTACGTACCTCCGCCGGGAGCGTCGGCTGTGCGCTCGGCCCGGCATCGGTGTATACGGGAAGATGCAGCATGTCGAAGGTCACGAGCGGGTGCGCGGGCGCTTTCTCGAAGCGTGTCCCGCGCAGCCAAGCATCGATGTTGCGGGCAGCGCGCTTGCCGTGTCCCACCGCGATCGTGACCGATTGCGGACCCGGCACCATGTCGCCGCCGGCAAAGATTCCCGGGTGCCCGGTCATCATATCGGGCCCGACCACAACCGAGCCGTCCGGGGCAAGCTCGATCCCAGAGACCTCACGCAGGAGCCGGCTGTCCGTCTCCTGGCCTATCGCGAGCACCACGGCGTCTGCTCCGAGTGTCTCGTACCGTCCGGTCGCGTGCGGTCGACCCTCAGCATCCAGCTCCATCGCCTCAACCGTGAGATCCGGTCCGGCGATCTGCTTGATGGTGCTCAGCCACTTGACCTTGACACCCTCTTCGATTGCCTCATTGAGTTCGAAGGCGTGCGCGGGCATGTGAGTGCGGTCGCGCCGGTAAACGATCAGCGTCTCTTCCGCTCCGAGGCGTCGGGCTGTACGGGCGGCATCCACAGCCGTGTTTCCGCCACCGTAGACGACGACGCGGCGCCCCAGTTGCGGTGCTTCCCCTGCCGTGACGTGCTGCAGCATGGAGATGGCGTCGAGCACTCGGGGCGCATCGCGAGCCGGAATGTCGATGTGCTTCGCGACGCCGGCTCCGATCGCAACGACGACTGCATCGAAGCGCCCCGCCGCCTTCTCGCCGAGAACATCCTGAACGCGATGGTTCAGGACGATCTTGACGCCCATCGCTTCAATGCGGCCGATCTCGCGCATCAAGTCCTCGCGCGGCAGGCGATAGGTCGGGATTCCGAAATGCATCATTCCGCCGGCAACCGGTCCCGCCTCGTGGATCTCCACCGAGTGACCGCGGCGTGCCAAGTGATAAGCCGCCGACAGCCCGCTCGGTCCCGCGCCGATGACGAGTACCCGCTTGCCGCTCGCCGCCGAGCCGGACTCACACTGCCAGCGTTCTCGCGCGGCAAGGTCGCCGAGAAAGCGCTCGACTGCATGAATGCTCACGGGTGCATCGAGTTTGCTACGGTTGCAAGCACTCTCGCAGGGGTGGTAGCAGACCCGTCCATGAACAGCCGGCAAGGGGTTGTCTCGCGTCAGTGCATTCCACGCTTCGCGATACTGACCCGCGTGCGCCAGGCTGAGCCAACGCTGAATGTCCTCGCCCGCAGGACAGGCATGATTGCAGGGCGGCATCAAGTCAACATAGACCGGCCGCCGAGTACGCACCGGCCCTGCCCCATTATCGAGGGTCAAATCCACAATCGGCGTCAAGTCGGGCTGATGGGCTTTCACATGCTTCACACTTTATTGCACCCCAGACTGCTCGGCGCAGCATGAGGCTTTCGCACGTCGTCCGACGCAATCACAACATATCATTCAGCCACTCCCGGCGGGAAACGGCCATACGCGGATTCCGAAGCAGGCCAGCCCAGCGCCGCGCCCTGCGCTGGCTACGCTGGACAAATGCGGATGGACCACGGGCGGCTGCTCGTGCGAAAAGTCTCCCACTTGCCCAGTTGTGCGAAACGATGCGAGGAGCCATTCCATGTCCAAAGAGATCCCTGAGATCGTGTGGTTCGAGGCCGTCGGCCGCGATGATGTGCCTCTCGTGGGCGGGAAGAACGCCTCACTGGGCGAAATGATCGTCAGTCTCGCCAGGGAAGGCATCCGGGTTCCACCCGGCTTCGCAACGACGGCAGACGCATACCGGCATTTCATCCGGGCCAATCAATTGGCCATCACGGTCTCGACGGCCCTCGCCGAGCTCTCCACAGGTAAGGCGCAGCTCGCCGAGGTCGGCCAATCGATCCGGCGCGCGTTCCTGCGCGCCGAATGGCCCCGCCAGAGCGCGGAGGCGATCAGCGCCGCCTACCGCGAACTCTGCCGCCGCATCGGCCGGCTCGATGCGGATGTCGCCGTGCGTTCGAGCGCGACAGCGGAGGATCTCCCGGATGCGAGCTTTGCCGGCCAGCAGGAGACCTATCTCAACATTCGCGGTGAGTCCGCCCTGCTCGATGCCTGCCGCCGCTGCTATGCCTCCTTGTTCACCGATCGGGCAATCAGCTACCGGCAAGCGAAGGGCTTCGATCACATGAAGGTCGCACTGTCGGTGGGCGTGCAGCAGATGGTGCGCTCCGACAAGGCGGGCGCCGGCGTTATGTTCTCGATCGACACGGAAACCGGTTTCAACCAAGTGACCATTATCAATGCCGCATGGGGCCTTGGAGAAAACGTCGTGCAAGGGTCAGTCGATCCGGACGAGTATGAGGTTTTCAAGCCATTGCTCGCCGATACGCGACTCGTACCCATCATCGAGAAGACCCTCGGCAGCAAGGAGCGCAAGATGATCTACCAGACCGGCACGACGCCCACCCGAAACGTCCCGACGTCGAAGGCCGAACGCGAATCCTACGTCCTTTCGGACGCCGAGATACTCGATCTCGCACGCTGGGCGTGCCTCATCGAGCGTCATTACGGCCGACCCATGGACATGGAATGGGCGAAGGACGGCGAGACCGGACAGCTTTTCATCGTACAGGCCCGCCCGGAGACCGTGCAGTCGCGCCGCGAAGCGAGCGCGCTCCGTACCTATACGATCAAGTCGAAGGGCCGCGAACTCACCACCGGAATCGCGATCGGGGAAGCAGTGGCGTCGGGGCGCGTTTGCCTGATCGCAAGCCCCCAGGAGATCGACCGCTTTGTCGATGGCGCGGTGCTCGTCACCCAGGCGACGGACCCCGACTGGGTGCCGATCATGAAACGCGCTGCGGCGATCGTCACCGACCACGGCGGCCGCACTTCTCACGCGGCAATCGT
>JAPTUI010000193.1 GCA_028067895.1 Pseudomonadota bacterium
AGCTCACCGATCCGAGTAGTGACTGCCAGGCGCTCATCGAAAGCCATAAATCCACCCACTCGAAATTCAATAGAGCCGCATTTCCAGGGAGGCGGTGCTGTCGACGCCAGACGGTGGTCGACTGCGGGTGTTCCCCGGCGTAGTGACTCCTTATGGAAAGGTCACGCGGATCCGGGCCGCCGGGGTGTGGTTCATCGCCCGTGGATCGCGGGCGGCGGTGCAGCTGGTCGATGTGTCTGCGCACGCGCATCGTCGTGGCCGGCCGCAACAGGGTATGCCCCCCGGCGAAGCGCAAGCAGCGCAAATCCCTCCGCCGCCTAATTTCCAGTCCGGTGGACAGCCGTGACGGTTACTGCTGACGATGCTGAGTCGAGGGGCGTACCGTCCCTCGAGACACGTATCGTTAAGATCGGCAAGTTCAGTTTTGCCGCCGGAACCCTGTGGTTGTCGTGGGCGACGTCCGAGGCGACCGCGCCAGGCACACTCGCATGGCTGGGCAGTCAGCAGGATGTGCTTCCGGCTTTTGAGGCGTTGTTCATCGTTCCAGGCGCAGAGAACCGAGTCGATATCGGATTGAGCTCGGTGTACCAGACCCGGCTGCGCGCGCTCGCGCAGGTCGTGGCCGCTCATGCCGATACGTTTGCTCCGCAATTGCCGTCTGAGGCGTTTCGCTGGGGAATTGTTGCAGAGACGACAGCGGGCACGTATCTGTGCGCGGCGAGCCGCGACGGATTGCCTCTCGTCGATATGCTCGCGGAGCCGGAAGGGGCCGATGCAGCGCGCGCTCTGATCGACTCGCAATTCGCCGATATCCATTGGGCTGATGCTCTTGCTGTTGAGGAATTCACCCAAAAGGTGCTGGCGCACGCATCGAGCGAGCCGGTGGCGTTGCCTCGGGCCTCGAAGGCGAAGATGCGCCTCGTATTGGTTGCAACTGCTGTTGTTGCGCTAACGGGAGGCTTCGTGCTCATTGAGCACTATCGGGCCGAGCGGGCGCGCATGGCAGAGCTCGCTGCGCTTGCGGCGGTGAAACCGGCCAAACCGGTGCCGAGCGGATTTCAGTCAAAAAGCGCGTTGGACGCCTGCTTGGCCGCATTTCAGCACACCGAAGGCAGTGCGCCCGGATGGAATCTCGTTGAGGCCTCGTGTGATGTGAAGGAAGCGACCTTCGTGTGGCGGCGAGGTCAGCACGGGCTTGCGACAGATGCGCCGCCAGGCACGGTGGTAATGGCAGGACTACGCACGGCGATGATGAGCGTCCCCTTGCAAGTCCGGCGCTGCAACGTCGGGCCGCAGAATCGGTACGCGGCGGCCGAGGCGCAAATCTCGGATTGGGCGATCAGATATCGCGAGCACTGGCGTGCGGCCGGCGGGGTAACCCCGTCGGTCGCGGTGGAAGGGATCATCCCGTCATGGGAAATGCCGATCGACGTATGCGTGAAGAGCGTATCGGTACGATGGATCCACACCGGGATGTGGCGTTTGATTCTTGCAGGTTGAGGATATCTCCATGGCAGCAGTGATCGAACACGAGGTTGTCCTGAGCATTCACTCCGAGGAGTGGATCCGCTCTAAGCTCTCGACCTATCTCGATCCCGAGTACGCGAATCTCTGCCATGTGGCGCTCGCAGAAAGACTGCTTTATGCGCCAAAACGCCTGCATATCTCGAAGGGCTCGTTCATAGAGAGTGCGGCCAAGGTCTGCGGACTTGCCGTCAGGTACTGCGAACCCGAGGAACTGCTCGCATTGCGCGGTAACGGGCGGGTAGTCAATGTGAAGGTGGAGGCCACGAAGGGTCGAGAGGCGGACGCGCGGGGCTTCGCGCAGCGTATCCTGCGCGCGGCCGCGAGCTATCAAGCTTCGGACGTTCATCTTCATCGTGCGACCGAGGATCGCTATTCGACCATCGAATTCTCGGTGGACGATCGGGTGTATGTCGTTGACGATTCGGTAACGCATCTCGAGATGGACGCTCTCATGGGCGCGTACGTGCAGGGGCTCGCGAGCGCCGGCGGTACGCGGCTCGTCGATGGGGAGATGCAGCACTCCGTGATCGGCGCCGATAGGCTGAAATTCGCCGATGGCATCGAGTCGGTGCGCGTGGCGCGCGGGCCGTGCTATCCGAAGTCAGGCGGCGGAAAATTCATGACGCTTCGTCTGCAGTATCGAGACGGTCCGGCGCGCGGCAGCGCCGTCGATCATCTCGGTATGCGGTTGCGCCTCCCGCCGAAACCGAGCGGAGGGCTCGGTTTCGCGGCGCTAGGGTACTTTCCCGATCAGATCGTGGAGATCGAACGTGCGCTGCAGCTCGATACCGGGATCATCGTGATGGCAGGGCCCACCGGCTCGGGCAAGAGCACCGCGCTGTGGGAGATGCTCGTGGCGCTGCGCAAGCGATGGCCTTACCGCCGGGTGGTTACGGCGGAAAACCCGCCGGAGCGAGAGATCCAGGGAGCCGTGCAGCTCGAGATCGGCGGCGACGAAGTGGAGGTCACCGCACAGTCGAAAGCGTTCGGGGAGGCGCTGCGCATGATGCTGCGCATGGCCCCGAATGTAATCCTGGTCGGTGAGATTCGAGAGGGCCCGATCGGACGTCTCGCGATCGAGATTTCCAATTCCGGTCACCTCGTCATGACCACGATCCACGCCAATAACGCCGCGATGATCGTCCCGAGACTCGAGACCACCCGCGGCTTCGAGCTCGAACGTGGCGCCTACTGCACCCCGGATGTGTTGCGGATGCTGGTTGCGCAGCGGCTCGCCCCCAGGGTCTGCCCCGGGTGCTCGGTCTCGTACGAGAATGCGAAGAGCCGGCAAGGAGCGGACGCGGCGATGGCCGCTCTGCGCAGTTATTCGGAGGACTTGAGCCGAGTGCGGTTCGAGGGGCCCGGATGCGACATGTGCGCCGAGACTGGAACCGCAGGGAAGATCGCCGTGGCCGAGGTGGTACCAGTTACGGAGGAGATATCCGACAAGCTGCGCGGCGGCGTCGACGATGACGCGGAGCTCAAAGCATTGATGGGTACGGCCGCCGGCGGGTTCATGCACCACCGGGCGATTGCACTCGCGTTGCGCGGTGTGACGGACCCGCTCGCCATGCAAACCAAGGTCGGCTGGGTCGGAGAGTGCCGCTCGGATGCCGAGCGAGAATGGGTCACGCGCTCGCTGAAGTATATCGACAGCGGGGAGCAGCCGATCTAGGGGCTCTTATGCGTATCCAGGATCTTTTTATCCACGTCTACTGGAAGCCGGCTTGGTTCTGGGGGCTTGCGCTCG
>JAPTUI010000570.1 GCA_028067895.1 Pseudomonadota bacterium
GACCGTCGTAGCAGTATTCCTCAACGCGCAAGAGCGGATCATCAAGTGGCCTTGCGCGCTTCTTCGCCTTGCGCGCAGACCGCAGCTCCGCCACGGGCACACCGGCCCGGGCGATCACGATTCGTTCCCCCCGTTCCACCCGGGCGATGAGGCGCGAGAGCTGGGTTTTCGCGTCGTGGATATTGACGGTCTTCTCGCTCATACTAATAGCTTAGCTAACCTGTATGGACTAATCAAGTCCTTCCTGCCGGCGCGCTCGACTCGGCAGTGGCGGGAGAAGCCCCAGAGACGGCTGCCTCGGCACGGTCCGCAATGCCTGAATGGCCGGACTCCGGGTCGTCGTCGACCGCTTGACGAGTGCCGAGATCGCCTCTGCGGAGATGAGTCGCCGGCCCCCGATGACCACGCTCGGTAGCTCGCCGGTTCGCAGCAGGCCGTAGATCATGTTCCGGGACATCTTGCCCATGAGCTCTCGGGCCTCGGTTATGGAGTACCGCCCGCGTTCGTTCATGGCAGTGACCTCTCTGTAAATTCCCTCGGAATCAGTGGTGGATTCTGTTGGACAAGAAATTGACTCTCGCGACATAACATCTTCTCAGAGTGTAGGTCGCCAGACGAAAAATGGAAGTCGTCAAAACGCATATAGTTCATCGCTGCACCAACTCATCCGGACGTTACATGGCGCGTGGAGATAAGCCCAAATACCAACCATGGTCACCGCATAACAGGCGCGGACTCTGTTGGACATTTTGGTACGTGCCTCAATCCGACCAGGGCTCGTGAATGCGCCCGGTCTCGCGCGCACTACCCATGCGCCGCCCTCCCCCGTGTCGCCGATGGGTGGCCGTGGCTCCTCTTGATGAGCGGTGCTCGCCTGTGGACCGCGATGATGGCGAGATCGAGCTCGGTGTAGACCTCATCAAGCGCGGCGAGTCCCGTGCGCAACACGAACTCCTCGTCCCCGGCAAACTCGCTCGCATTGAGGGAACGGTGTGAGACGCGGATCAGCGCAGTCGCATGGGAGAACTTTCCGAGCGACCCGTCCAGATCCGGCTCGGTTGTTGGCTTCCTTCGTCGCCGGCCAGTCGATGACATCCGAGAAGTGCGTGAGCGTGACGCGCGGGGGAATTCTGCCGAGTGACCGTTTCCATGATCGGCCTCCACCAAAGGCTGGTTGTGGTAGACCCTCGTCGGCGTTGTCAGCACCGGCGGGGATCGTCTTGGTTCGCGGAAGCAGGCGCGGGCGAAAACCGGGGCAGGCGCTTTCAAATCATGCCGAATAATACGTGACTTATCAATGGATTGTAGAGCTATCTTGAGTCCGGCCCCGGCACTAGGTGGAGTCAAACCCCGCCTTCCCTACCGGTCCGGTTTGATCCCAACAACGCGCCATACCCCGTACCATCCTGGGGTTTGCGAAGCGCAGCCCATCCACCGCAATCCACGGGCACCAGAACCTGCCCGAGGGCCAAAGTGGGGTAACTGCGCTTCAATTTGAATCCCGCTGTTTGTGAGTCCTGGTTTCGGGGACCGAAGCGGGTCTGGAATGCGGTGAGCTCATCGGGGCGGAACCGACGGGCAATCCAGCCGGCACTCCCAGTTCAGGACGTTGGTACTCGCCGGTGCGCCAACCTGAGAATGCTCCACTCCTCCTGCCAACGCCTCATCCCGGCCGTCGCCGGCATATACTCCTCACGCGGCCGCTGAGAGCCGGCTCCGATGCAAAGGAACTCAGTCCATGCGTGAGCCGGATGCAGGGTCAACTCGCACGTCCGGTTTTAAGAGGAGCGCGGGCCGGCAATGGCTCGCGCCCACTCGACATCAACCGTTGACACGCACTGTCCCGGCCACCGTTCTCCTGTGCTTGGAACCGACGCAGACGAAGAGGCGATTCATGTTGACGGGTCAGGTACTTGACAGGTCGTTCCAATTCAGAGTCCCCCATCGGGGATCGGCAAATCCCTCGCCGATGGGCGACGGGGAGGCAAGATCGTTGCGACTCACCGATGCGCTGTTCACCTGGGGGTCCGTGTCGATTTGGTGACCGTCAGGTCCCGTGCTATCGTCGCCCGATCCTCCGCCGTCGCTGGGAATTGGCATGCTGAACCTGCGCAAGTTTGTCCTCGGCGCACCGCTGCTCGCGCTGCTCGGCGCCGCCGCCGCGGCGCGGCCGGTACCACCCTTCCCCGCCCCGCCGGTGCTGCCGGTGCCGCCGCACAGCGGCTATGTGCCCGTCGACGGGATTCGTCTGTGGTACGGCGAGCTCGGCAGCGGCCCGCCGGTGGTGCTCATCGAGGGCGGGTTGGACACGAGCGATGACTGGGGATATCTCGCGCCGTTTCTCGCCGCACACGGCTATCGTGTGGTGGTGTTCGACAGCCGCTGCCAGGGCCGCAGCACCTGCGATGGCACACGCATTACCTACCGGCTGATGGCGCAGGACACGGAGGGATTGCTGCGCGCGCTGCACATCCCGCGCGCGGCCATCGTCGGCTACAGTGACGGCGGCATCATCGGGCTCGAAATGGCCATTCACGATCCGCGCCGGGTGGTCGCGGTGTTCGCCTATGGTGCCAATAGCACCCCGAATGCCATCGAGACGCACGAGAGTGCCGCCGAGCGTCGCATCGATGCGCTGAGCGCCGCCTGGTCCCGGCAGGAATACGAGCGGCTCTCCCCGACCCCGGGCGACTATGCGCAGGTCGAGCGGCGCATCGTCACCCTGTGGGCCACCCAGCCGCATCTGACGGCAGCCGAGCTCGGGCGAATCCGCGCCCCGGTTTGGATCGCCGACGGCGACCGGGACATGATCAAGCGCAGCGATACCGACTTCATGGCGCGCGCCATCCCACTCGGCAGCGAGCTGATCCTGCCGTTCGCCTCGCATTACGCGCTGTGGGAATACCCCAGACTGTTCGACCGGGCGGTGCTGCAGTTTCTCGCCTCGAACGACCCGCGAGCGCACCGCTGAGGCGGTCGCTCACGGCGCGAGCAGCACCTTGGAACGAGCACGGAGGCGAGTGACCCGGCCGGTATGAGCCATTTGCGCAACGTCTGCGCACGCCAACCACGGCGGCGTTGCGTACGCAGTGAAGCAGGGCCTGCGGCGGCACATGTGAGAGTCGTTCTGTCCCTTGCGCAGGTTCGTGGACCTGGATATAATTCAGGGGTATCCACTTTGCTCCACCAAGTTCCAACTGGCGGTGCAAATCGCTTCAGCATTCGCCAGGAGGACTCGACGAAGCAGCCTGCGTCTCTGTCGGCCCCCATTGCGAA
>JAPTUI010000372.1 GCA_028067895.1 Pseudomonadota bacterium
TCGGCCCGGGCGCTGGAGCGATGCGCAGATCCTCGAGGAGCACGCCTTTGCGGCCGAGCTCGTCGAGGCCGAGCTGCCGGTGGCGGCGCCGCTCGAGGTCGGGGGGCATACGCTGATCCGCCAGTCCGGCTTCCGCTTCGCCGCCTTCGAGTGCCTGGCCGGGCGGGAGCCGGAGCTCGATGCGCCGGGGGCGCGCGAACTGCTCGGTCGCACGCTCGCCCGCATGCACCAGGTGGGGGCCCGAGCGACGTTCGCGCGCCGCCCGGCCATCGATCCAGAGCGCTACGGGATCGAGGCACAGCGCACGGTGCTGGATTCTGCGCTGCTGCCGCAGTCGCTCACCGAGCAGTACGCGCGCCTCAGCGATCAGCTGCTTCAGCGCATCGAGCGGGTGTACGGGGAGGTCGGCGCGGTGCGCCTGATCCGGGTGCACGGGGACTGCCATCTCGGCAATTTGCTCTGGGCCGAACAGGGGCCGCGCTTCGTGGATCTGGATGACTGCGCCATGGCGCCGCGCATCCAGGACTTGTGGATGCTGCTCTCGGGCGAGCCGGCCGAGCAGCAGGCGCAGTGGGCCCAGCTGATGGAAGGGTACGAGCAGTTCGCGTCCTTCGATTACTACGAACTGCGCCTGATCGAGCCGCTGCGCGCGCTGCGCATGCTCCACCATGCCGCCTGGGTGTGCGAGCGCTGGGCCGATCCGGCGTTCCCGCGGGCCTTCCCCTGGTTCGGCGAGCCGCGTCACTGGGAGGGGTACCTGCGGGATCTGGCCGAACAGCTCTCGGCCATCGACGAGCCGCCGCTGCTCGCGAGGTAATCGCCTGATGAGTGGGCGGCTCGGGCGGGGAGCCTGAGGCAGCCCATCGAGGATACCGGTTCGTATGAACGGCGACGCTTCCCGTACGCGCAGGACACAACGCGTCCCCGCGCTGTGCGGGTCGCCTCGATCAGGGAGGTTGCGCGTGATCGTGACGCTGCGGTCTAATCGACCTCGAGTCGAGTTATTTCTCAGCGAGACCTGCAGCGCAAAGCGCGAGTCATTGATGACCACAGCACGGATTTCCAGGAAGCGCGGGACTCCGCTGGGCGGGCCCGGCGCGGTACGCCCCAGGAAGGGGGTTCCGGCGTTCAAGACCGAAGCCGAGGAGCGGGCGTTCTGGGAAACGCACGAATCCACTGCGTACGTGGACTGGAGCCGCGCCGAACTGGTGCGATTGCCGAATCTGGAGCCGTAGCGTCCATCGATTTCGTTGAGCGGGCCGCTGGGGCGGCTGGGGTGCATGAACAGGGAGGGGCTGCGTCCCGCGCAGATCACGGCCTGGCGTTCCGATCAGCGGCGCCGGCCATGAAACGCAGCATCCGAGACCATCGACCCCTGGCGAGGGGGGCGCAGCGCGATGGATCCGCAGACCTCAAGCGGACGTGGCCCGCATGACGGGCAGATGCGCGCCTGCGGCGCCCCGGATTTCAGTAAAACGCGCCGAATTTCACGGTTTTACACCCTGCCGGGTGCGCTCCTCGGGCCGGACGCGCTACTGTCCGCGGTATAAGAAGCCCTAGGGTGGGCCGGCACAAAGGCACTAGGCCATGCAGACTGGGAGAGACCGCTATCGGGCGGCGCCGCGGCGCCCCCGGCCCGACGAACCGAGCGCCCTGCGGCGCCGGACTGCGCGCATCTGAGTCCCGCCACTGACGCACCTGATTGCTCATGTCTGCCCCCGAACGACAAACGTTGCCGTCCGAGACGACCCAGGTGCTCTCCAGCGCCTCGACCACCATCGTGCGCGCCGGGCTCGGGCTCACCGCCGACGAAGGTCTGCACCCTCACGTGCACTCCCTGGTCCGTGAGGCATCGCTGCGCAGCGGCGGGGAGGCACCGGATCTCAGCGTCGTCCTGAAGCTCGTCAGCCAGCAGTTCGAAGCCATGGATGCCGAACGGCGCGGCATCGTGCAGTCGATGCGGCTGATGGCCGACGAGGCGGCGGAACTGGCTTATCGGGCACACGAGTCGGAACTCACCGAGCGGGTCGCGCGCGCCGAGCGCGAAGTCTTCGAGCAGCTGACGGCGAACGTGCCGCTCGCTCAGGCGCTCTCATCCGTCACCCATTTCGTCGAATCCGTCGGCGTCGGGACCCTGGGGGCGATCTCGGTGCTCGCCGAGGACGGGCATTCATTCGCGTACCTCGTCGCCCCGAAGATGAGCGCGGCGCTGCGTACCGCGCTCGAGCGCAGCGCCATCGATATCCGCAACGGCTCGTGTGCTGCCGCCGTGTGCCTCGGCCGCCAAGTGCTGGTTGCGGACGTGACCAAGGATCCGTTCTGGGAGCGGCACCGTGAGCAGGTTCAAGCCGCGGGGCTCAAAGCATCCTGGTCGACGCCGATCAAGGACGCCGACGGGCGGGTGCTGGGGTGTCTGGGGGTCTATCACTCCACCGCGGGACTGCCGGGACAGCGCGAACTGCGCATCCTCGCCCATGCGGCACAGATTGCCGGCATTGCCATTGCGCGCCGCTTCGCCGAAGAGGCGCTGCGCACCAGCGAAGCGAAGTACCGCGGACTGTTCGAGAGCATCGTCGAGGGCGTGTACCAGAGCGGGCGCGACGGCCGGCTGAAGTCCGTCAACCCGGCGTTCGTCGCCATTCTCGGCTACGACAGCGCCGAGCAGCTCTACGCCATGCGCGACGTCTCGACGCTCTACTGGAACCCCGAGGACCGCGCTCAGTTCATCCGCCAGGTCGAGACGCAGGGTGAGATCCGCAACGCCGAGTTCGTCCTGCGTCGGCGCGACGGGCACCCGGTGGTGGTGTTCGAGAACGCGCGCGCAGTGCGCGACACCTCGGGCCGCATCGTCAGCTACGAGGGCGCGATCACCGACATCACCGAGCGCAAGCGCGCCGAGCAGCAGATCTTCGCCGAGAAGGAGCGCGCCCAGGTCACGCTGCAGTCGATCGGCGATGCGGTGATCAGCACCGATGCCGACGGCAAGATCGAGTACATCAACCCGGTGGCCGAGAACCTCACCGCGTGGCGGCTCGATGAGGCGCGCGGCCGGCCGATCGGCGAGGTGCTCTCGCTGATCGATGAGCTCACCCGCGACCCGATCGACAATCCGCTGCTGTGCGTGCTCGGCCAGGCCCGCCGCAATGCCGCCACCGAGCACGCGGTGCTCGTGACGCGTGCCGGCCACGAAGTGGCCATCCAGGAGACCGCCGCGCCCATCTGCGACCGTGCGGGCCGAGTCATCGGCGCGGTCATGGTGTTCCAT
>JAPTUI010000540.1 GCA_028067895.1 Pseudomonadota bacterium
GCCGCGCGGCGCAGGCCCGCCGAGAGTTCCGCCAGCTGAGCGATGGCCGCCGAGGTGGCATTGGTGGACTCTGCGGTCTGCACGCTGATCTCGCGCAGCACCTGCATGTTGCGCGCGATGTTCTGCGCACCGCTCGCCTGGGCGCGCGCGCTGCCGGAAATGTTCTGCACGAGGCTCGCGATCTGGTTGGAGACCTGTTCGATCTCATCGAGCGCAGCACCGGCGTTCTCCGCGAGCAACGCCCCGCCGACCACATCGGTGGTGCTGCGCTCCATCGAGACCACCGCTTCGTTGGTATCGGTCTGAATGGTGCGCACCAGCACCTCGATCTGCTTCGTGGCGTTGGCGGCACGCTCGGCGAGCCGCTGAACCTCATCGGCCACCACCGCGAAGCCGCGGCCGGCCTCCCCGGCCATCGACGCCTGGATCGAGGCGTTCAGGGCGAGGATGTTGGTCTGCTCGGCAATGTCGTTGATGAGCTCGACGATGTTGCCGATCTCCTGCGAGCTCTCCCCGAGGCGCTTGATCCGCTTGGAAGTCTCCTGAATGGTCTCGCGGATGGTGTTCATGCCATCGATGGTGCGACGCACCGCATCGCCGCCCTTGTGGGCGATCTCCACCGAGTGGCGCGCCACGTCGGATGCCCGCTCGGCGTTGCCCGACACTTCTGCCACGGAGTTCGCCATGCCCGAGGCGGACTCGGTGGCCGAGGCGATCTGCTTCGACTGCGCGCTGCTCGCCTTGGCCAGATGCTGCGAGAGCGCCTGGGTCTGGCGCGTGGCGCTGTCGAGCTGGATGGACGAATGATTGATGGTGGTCACCAGGCCGCGCAGCGCATCGACCGCGTAGTTGATCGAATCGGCGATCGCCCCAGTGATCTCCTCGGTCACGGTCGCCTGCACGGTGAGATCGCCGTCGGCGAGACTCGAGAGCTCATCGAGCAGCCGCAGGATGGCCTGCTGGTTGCGATCATTTTCCTTGCGCTGGGTCTCGGCGGCGAAGCGTTGGTCCTGGACGGTCTTCTCGATGCGCCCGGCGAGCACGATGCCGGCGCCGAGCAATGCGGCCGCGATCAGCGCCAGCGCGAGCGGCCCGAAGCGCGCGATCGCCGGAGCACCGCTGCCGGCGGTGAAGTACGCCACCGCCGCGGCGAGCAGCATCAGGCCGGCGCCGGCGGCGAGCACCGTGGTGAGCAGCCGCGACTGGGCGGCCAGTCCCTGCTGCGCGCTCATGCCGCCGCCTCCGCGAACGCTGCACTCTCGAGCAGTGCTCGCAGGCTGAGCACCGGCCATTGCTCGCCGGCACGCCGGAAAGCCCCGGCGAGGTAGCGCTCGCAGCGCGCCATGGTCGGCGGCGCCTCGCCGCTGAACTCCCCTTCGGCGAAGCGGCGAAAGCCGAGCACCTCATCGACGAGCAGCCCGGCGGGAATGTCGCGATGGTTCACCGCCACGACGCGCGTATTGCGGCCGATCGGCGTGGCGCCGCTGCCGAGAAACTGGCGCAGATCGATAATCGGCAACAGCTGCCCGCGCACGTTCGCGAGCCCTTTGATCCAGGGCTTCGCGCCCGGCACGCGGGTCATGCCGGCCGGCACGCCGAGCACCTCGCGGGTCTCCTCGCGGGCCACCAGGTACAGATCCCCGGCCATGCGCAGCGCGACGCCAACCCACTCGCGCTCGGCGGCGCCCTCCTGGCCGGGTTGCGCCGAGACGGCGCGGGCACGCCGCTCGAGCTCGCTCAGCAGCTCGAACGGCCGGTCTCGCAGGGATTGCAGCGGCACCGTCTCAGTCATGGGGACACTCGGTCCGTGCGTCGGGGTGCGGGTAAATGCAACGGTACGGGCATGGGTCAGGCTCAATTCGCGAGCGCCAGGCGGGCCTTGGCGATCAACTGATCGGGCGAGACGGGCTTGACCATGTAATCGACCGCGCCCTGGCGCAGCCCCCAGATCCGGTCCGTCTCCTGCCCCTTGGAGGTCACCATGATGATCGGGATCTGCCGGGTGCGCGGATCGTTCACCAGCGCCCGGGTCGCTTGATAGCCGTTCATGCCCGGCATCACGATGTCCATGAAAATCAGATCCGGGCTCATCTCCCGGGCGAGCCGTACGCCCTCGGCGCCGTCGCCGGCCGCAGCGGTGCGAAAGCCGTGCTTCTCGAGCGCCGTCTGCATCACGTGCACTTCCGTCGGCGAATCGTCGACGATGAGAATCAGCGCCATGGCCGTCATCTCCCGATATGCGTCTCGATCGCGCTCAACAGCTCATCTTTGGTGAAGGGCTTGGTCAGATAGTGCTCGGAGCCCACGATCCGCCCGCGGGCACGGTCGAACAGGCCGTCCTTCGAAGACAGCATGATCACCGGGATGGCGCGGAAGACCTTGTTGTGCTTGATGAGCGAGCAGGTCTGATAGCCGTCGAGCCGGGGCATCATGATGTCGACGAACACGATGTCCGGCTGATGGTCGGCGATTTTCGACAGCGCGTCGAAACCGTCGATGGCCGTGTAGACCTCACAGCCCTCTTTGGCAAGAAGCGTCTCCGCCGTTCGGCGGATGGTTTTGCTGTCGTCGATCACCAGAACCTTCAGGCCCTGGAGTTTCGCGTTGCTGGCGTTCACGGCCACGCAACTCCTTATATGGTGAGGCTCGAACGGCCGCCCCGATGGCGGTTGCCGCCTCGAGTCCCGAGCGTACACGCATTGCCCGAAGCGGCGCCATGGGCGCTGCGGGCCCCGAGAACTCACGCAGGTTTTCTTTTAACATATTGGCTTGAGCCTGACCATGCCGCTTGCATCACGGCGCCGGCCGAGCAGTGCGCACCCTGCAGCCAGCCCGGACAGCCAGGGCCACTGCTGGCATCATTCCGCTATGTCCATCCGTCTCGGCGTGCTCATGGATCCGATCCACGCCATTCACTATGCCAAGGACTCGACGCTCGCCATGCTGCTCGCCGCCCAGGCGCGCGGCTGGTCCCTGCTCTACATGGAACAGCGCGACGTGTGGCTGCGCGATGGCATCGCTTGGGGCCGGGTGCGCGCACTGCGGGTCGCGGCCGACCCGGGGCGCTGGTTCGAGCTCGGCGAACCGCAGACGATGCGGCTCGGGGACCTCGAGTGCATCCTGATGCGCAAGGACCCGCCGTTCGACACCGAATACATCTACACGACCTATATCCTGGAGCGGGCCGAGCTGCAGGGGGCGCGGGTGGTGAACCGCCCGCGCGGGCTGCGCGACATGAACGAGAAGGTCTACACCG
>JAPTUI010000306.1 GCA_028067895.1 Pseudomonadota bacterium
GTGCACGAGCCCTGGATGATCCCCGCGCCGCTTGAGCACCTTCGCCACGATGTCCTCCTTGCGGATGTGGTCCTTGCGAATGTGCTCGATCTCGATGCCGGCCGCGGTGGCCAGCTCCTGCGCCCGCGCGCGGATCGCATCGCGCAGCGGCTCGGCAAAGCGCGGGTAGTCGAAGATCCGAATGCCCTTGCGAGAGAAACGCGGTCATGCCTTCCGCGTAGCACGCCTGCGGCAATGTGCCCGTCACCACCACTCGGTCGTAGCAGGACAGCACTCCATGCAGCCGACTCTCGTATCGTTCAACCAGCCCCTGCGCCATCGCTCACCCCACCGCTCAGCCTGGGCATACAGTACCTCGTCCTGTTTGGTTTCGGCGATGCCGGCTTAGGCTGGAAAGAAACGTCTCACGTTAAAGCAAACTTCCTTCAGAAATCCGGTAAGACTGTCTTCATGCTCGCTTATTATCTGCGTATCGCGTGGAAGAACATGAGAGGGACTCCCGGAATTTCCGCGGTGGTCGTTGCTGAAATAGCCCTCGGTATTTGCGCGTGCCTCATGACGTTGACGGTATACCGTCGATTGTCGGAGAATCCGATCTGGTGGAAGAACAACGTCCTGTACGCCGTTACCATCAATACCGGCGCTCCGGGGCAACCGTCGAACGTCCGGCGAACCGGTACCCCGTCTAGCCAACTGAGCTATCCGGACGCAACGTTCCTTGCATCCTCGAGAATTCCGCAGCGAACTACTATCATGGCCATAGCGCAGGGAACACTCAACGGCGCTCCGGGGCAAACGATTGCAGTTCCAGTCTATACCCGAGTAGCGACTGCTGGGTTTTTCAGGATGTTCGATGTTCCGTTTGAATATGGAGGGCCGTGGAATGCTGCAGCGGACCGAGGTCCTCGGCCGACTATCGTGCTGAGTCACCGAGAAAACGATCGCCTGTTTGCGGGGCGTGACAGCGTCGGCCGGACGGTATTGTGGGACAATCGCCCCTTTCGTATCGTCGGCGTTCTGCGTCATTGGGACCCGACGCCGCGATACTACGATATGACGGTTGGAGACTTTGCGCGATCCGATGGGGCGTACATTCCGTTCAAGTGGATCACGACTCTGCACATGTTCCCGAACGGGCAAATGCAGTGCTGGGGCCACGGCCGGTTCAGTTACGAGAAGCTACTCGGACCGAATTGCGTATGGATCGAGATGTGGGCGGAGTTGCCGACTCGCGCGCGGCGCGAGAAGTATTTGAATTTCGTGAACGCATATGTGGCGCAACAGCGCAAGGCCGGCCTATTTCATGGCCCACTCGACAATCACCTTTGGAAGGTAAGCCAGTGGTTGCGGGTGAATCACGTTGTCGCAAATAGCAGCAAATTGCTCCTGCATCTGGCGTTTGTCTTCCTGGCGGTTTGCTTGGCGAACGGCATGGCGGTACTGCTCGCGAAGTTCCTGCGAGCGGCGCCGATTATCGGGATTCGCAGGGCGCTTGGGGCTAGCCGGCATCACATTGCCGCACAGCATCTCGTGGAGGCCGGGCTCGTGTCGCTTGCGGGTTCGTGTCTGGGTCTGATATTGGCGGTCGGTGGACTCACGGCGGCGCACGCAATGTATAGCGACACCAGCGACTTCTACGGCAAGTTTTCCCGTTTCGATCCGCTCAGCATCGTCTGGGCGCTTGCGCTCGCCGCAGTGTCTGCGGTCGTTTCCGGATTGTATCCCGCATGGCGCGTCGGCCGGATCGCTCCGGGAGATTACCTCAAGAGTCAGTAGAGGCCCGCGGAATAAGTGATTTCCTGATGATCGTCGGCATTCGTCCACTGCTCAGTGCGCTGCGGCACAGTCCCGCCGGTCCTTTCCTGATGGCGGTTCAGGTCGCCCTCACGTTGGCCGTTTTCGCCAACGTCGCCGGCATCGTGGCTCGCCGCGTCGGACGGATCGAGCAGCCACCGGGCATCAATACGTGCGACACCTTTGCAATGGTGGTAGGGAGTCAAAGCAGACAGTTCCATGTCGCTAGTGCCGTGGAGGCGGACCTCACCTACCTGCGGGCCCAGTCCGGAGTTGCGGCGGCTACGGTGACCAGCGGTGAGCCGTTCATTGGCGACGGCGAGAATTTTCCGTTTTGGACGCGACCGGACCGGCAGGGAAGGACGATCGACGTCAGCGTGATGCCGACCGATGATCAGGGTTTGAGGACCCTTGGTGTGCCGTTGATATCGGGCCGAAATTTCCGACCCAGCGAGATTGTGCCGATATCGCGTGATGGGCGTTCTAGGCCGGTGAGTTCGATTATCTTGACTAAATTCGCGGCCCAGGCACTTTTCCCCCACGGAAGCGCACTCGGGAAAACAGTATATGGATATGGCAGCTCGCCTTACGTTATTGTTGGCGTTACGCGCAATTTCATGGGACCGCAGCTCGGACAACCTCGGTATGCGACCGCGCTGTGGCCGGAGATAACGGGTGCTTCTGGACAGTACGAGCTATTGGTCCGTACGCGCGCGGGACGACTCGATGCGGTCATGCGTGCCGCAACGCGCCATATCGGCATGGCCCACCCGGACGCGGTGATTCTGTCCGTCACGAAACTGAGTCACGATCTGCGGCACATGCAGGCAAAGGATCGCAATGTGGCAGTCTTTCTTGTGACGGTGACCGCCGCGATGCTCTCGATTTGCTGCTTCGGGATCTTCGTCCTGGCGACCTTCAACGTCGCGCGGCGAACAAGGCAAATTGGCGTTCGTCGGGCTGTCGGAGCGCGTAAGCGCGACATCATCGCGTACTTCATGACGGAGAGCGCGCTCGTGGTCACTGCGGGAGTGACTGTCGGAAGTGGACTTGCGCTCGCTTTCGGTCAGTGGCTCTCGGATCATTACGGTATGCACCGACTCGATCCATGGTATGTGCTTGCAGGGATCATCGTGCTGGGTCTCATAGCGCAGCTGGCCGCGTTGGGCCCGGCGCGTCGGGCGGCGCTTATTCCGCCTTCGGTCGCGACGCGGACCGTGTAAGTGGAAGTGGTAGATGCGCAGTTCAAGGTGCGCCGCGAGTTATCGGAGCAATTCGCGGCCCGGGCGCAGCACTGCCGGGGGCGACAACGCGGTCGACGGCTGTTGACCGACGCGGAAGGGGATGGCGGCCGGTTCAACGTCGCCGAACCCGTCGGCGAGCCGCAGCGGTTTTATCTCGGAACGGATCACCGTAAGCAATGGGATGGACGTCCCCACCCCTTAACGGCATCAGCTGTG
>JAPTUI010000416.1:0-1062 GCA_028067895.1 Pseudomonadota bacterium
ACTGCTTTTCGTCACCTTGCTCCCCCGCGGTCGCGGATTGGGAGCGCTGCCCCATGGAGGTCGATAATGGCTCACCGCCGCTCCAAGTCGTGGCTGGCCGAGCGCTACGGCGTCACCCCGAGAACGATCGAAAATTGGCGCAAGCGCAAGCTTCTGCCGGAGCCGCTCAAGATGGGAACCGCTATTCAGGCACGCGTCCGCTGGAGCGATGAGGACGTCGCTGTGCTCGACGCAAACCTCGCCGCGCTGAGCCAAGATCGCCGCGCTGCCTAAGACAAGAACGCCCCGGCCGGTGGAACGGCCGAGGCGCTGAGGAGATCGAAGATGCACGCTGAGTATAGCACGTGAGCGCGGCCGTCATTCTGGACCGTCTTCGGCGCGTGAAGCAGACAGGCTCTGGGCGCTGGTTGGCGTGCTGTCCGGCGCACGAGGATTGCTCTCCGAGTCTTTCCATTCGCGAACTCGAAGACGGTCGCGTGTTGCTCCACGATTTCGCCGGCTGCGACACTGGATCAGTGCTCGATGCCATTGGGCTCTCGCTGGCCGATCTGTTCCCAACTGACCTTGCTGCGAAGCGATCGGGTACCGGCTACGGTCCCTCGCACAGCCGAATTCCCGCTCGAGATCTGCTCGAAGGGCTTTCACACGAGGCAACGGTTGTCGCCGCGATCGCCACCGGACTGCTCGCTCAGCGAGGCGTCACGGAAGACGATTGGCAGCGGCTTCGCGTCGCTGTCCGACGAATCAACGCCGCGCGGGACCTTGCTCATGGGAGCTGAGCGCATCGTGGAAATCGCAAAGCGTCTCGACCGGCACGCCGATCGCACAGAGCCACCGCCGTGGCTCGATGAGGGTCCGCCGGCACAGGAGCCGCACGCGACACAGCCTGCGCTGGCGCGCCGGCCGCTGGTTATCTGGGACGACCTGGAGGGGCGCAACCCGCCTGCACGGCAGTGGGTAGTCCCGCAGTGGATCCCCGCGGGGCACCCCACACTGCTCGCGGGGCGCGGGGGGATCGGAAAGACGCTCATTGCTCAGCATATCGCGACAGCCCTGGCGCTC
>JAPTUI010000416.1:1072-3253 GCA_028067895.1 Pseudomonadota bacterium
GACACGAGTACCTCGAGCCGCTCGAGCCGCGTCGCGTGCTGATGTGGGCTGGCGAGGACGACGAGGCCGAACTGTGGCGCCGCCAGGCCGAGATCAGCTCGTGGATGACCCAGCCGCTATCGGCCCTCACCGAGCGGTTTTTCCTCCACTCGTACGCTGGTGCCGACATAACGCTGCTCGCGCCGATTTATGGGGAGCTGGGGGCGACCCCGATGCTTGATGAACTCCGGGCACAGGTGGCCGACTATCGTGCTGAGGTGGTCATCCTCGACAACGTGGCGCGCCTGTTCGGCGGCAACGAGAACGATCGGCACGCCGTCACAACCTTCTGTGCGCTCGTTCAAGGGGCGTGCGCGCCTGCATCTGTGCTCCTGCTCGCGCACCCGGCAAAGGCCGCAGGGAGCGAATACAGCGGTTCAACTGCTTGGGAGGGTGCGGTCCGAGCACGCCTATACCTCGGCGACCGGCCGCCGGGCCAGGGAGCTGGAGACGACGACGCGCCACCGGACGATTCAATCCGGTACCTCAGCCGGCGCAAGGCTAATTACTCGTCGCTCGACCTGCGGCGCTTCCGCTTGGTTGGTGGCGTGCTCATTCCGGATGCCGTGGATCCGGTGCGCCCCGCTCAGCCGCGCGGGGATCTGGCGAAGGACGTCGTGCGCAGAACCGTCGAGAAGCTCTCCGAGCGCGGCCTGCACGGGACGATGAGCACGGCGTCCCCGAACTATCTCCCGAAGCTCGCAACGCAATACGGGCTGCTCGAGTCGCTCGATCAGAGACGCTTCACGGCCACGATGCGCCAGATGTTCCTGGCGGGCGACCTGGTGAGCCGGGAGGTCGGCAAGAACTCCAACCGTACCCCCCGGATGGGGCTCGTGCTTCCGTGATGCTCATGTCCGATCTGCCCGCACATGTGCACTGCACAAGTGTCCCCCCCGATAGGGGGACACTGTGTGCGTGCAGTCCACTTGTGCATTTGTGCGGCATTTGTGCACCCATTTGTGCATCCATTTGTGCAGAGCAACCCGGCGACAACCGGCCGAAAGGACCCCCATGAGCCAGCCACAGACCCGCCGGAAGGGGCGGAAAAGGCACCCACATAACACGGGCGACCTCGCGCGCGCCCGAGCTGCTCGCGATGACAAGGGCCGGTTCCTGAAGGGCGTCAGCGGCAACCCGGGCGGGCGGCCCGTGGAGGAGCGCGAGATGAAGGCGCTGGCGCGTTCGCACACGGTGGAGGCGCTCGAGAAGATCGTCGCGCTGATGCGTTCGGCCGAAGATGAGCGGGTTCAGTTCCTGGCAGCGCAGGAGCTGCTGGACCGCGGGCATGGTCGGGCTGCTCCGTCCGTGGCTTCCGGCCCGCTGGTGAACATTACGATGTCCGCTTCGGGGCCGATCGTGGATGCTGCCTCAGCCGCCCAGGTGTACGCGGACGTGATGAGCGGCCGCTTGGACCTGCCGTCCATCGAGTTCGCTCCGGCGCTCCCTGCTCCGGGTCGCACGCTCGAGGGGAGCGCAACCGAGGCGAAGGAAGGGTAGTCACGGCGTTAACGTGTCATGACGACCGTCAAGAGGTGTTTACAGGTGGATCCGAGTGGCATAGGATGGCGCTCAGTGCTTCGGAGACTGCGCGCCATGAACACCAACGCAATCGGGTACCTGAGAGTCAGCACCTCGGCTCAGGAGCGCTCGGGCCTCGGTCTCGAGGCACAGCGCCAGGCGATTGCGGACTTCGCCGAGCGGGAGGGCTTCAAGGTCGCGCAGTGGTTCACGGAGGCGGAAAGCGGCGCCGGCTCGGACGCGCTGGAGAAGCGACCGCAGCTTGCCTCGGCGATCGCTGCCGCGCGCAAGTCACGCATGCCGGTGATGGTCGCAAAGCTCGATCGGCTCTCCCGCGACGTGCACTTCATCTCGGGCCTGATGGCCCACCGGGTCGAGTTCATCGTGACGTCGCTCGGGCGCCAGGCAGATCCGTTCATTCTGCACCTGTACGCCGCGCTCGCCGAGAAGGAGCGAGCGTTGATCGCTGAGCGAACTCGAGCGGGCCTGAAGGCGGCAAAGCGCCGTGGCCAGAAGCTCGGAATGCGTGCGAAGCCAGAGCAGGCTGTCAAACAGATCCAGCGGGCAGGTGCGCAGGCGAACAAGGATGCTGCGCTCGAGCGGCTCAAATCCCTGAAGCTC
>JAPTUI010000042.1 GCA_028067895.1 Pseudomonadota bacterium
TAGGCGTGTCGGGTGACGATACCATGCTTGGCCCACCGGACGAGCGTGTGCTCGTGGATCTTCAGCCGCGCCGCCGCTTCCTGCTTCGTCAACAGGCCGCGGTCTCGAAGGCGATCGAAGCGCGGCCGCAGTCCGTAGGTCTTGGCGAGGTAGGCCACCCGCAAAGCCGTGAAACGCGCATTAGCGCGCCCGAGCCGTACAAGTCCAGCGGGCCGTAATCCGCGCTCGTTGAGTCGTTCGGCGATCTCGGGGTAGGTATGCTCATCGAGGAGCTCATCGATGAGCGCGATGAGCTGCGGTGAGGCTTTCACCTGCTGCGCGGAAGACTTGGGGTTCTGCGTGGTGAGCGTCTCGGTCTTGCCGCCCTTGAACCGGATATGGATCGTGGTGGTGCCTTCAGTCTGGTGTTTGATGAGCGTGGCATCCTCGATCAGGTAGGCGAGCAGCCGTTTGCGATCCCGGTTCGATGTCTGCGGGTCGACCCAGACGGTTTTGAAGTCCGTCGTCATCGCGAGGAGGCGTTGGCGGATCGCCTCATCGAGGACCAATCTATCCTGCTGGCTACCGCGCTCGCTGTCTTCGCGTGCCTTCGCCAGCGCGCGCAGCTTCTCGTTCCACTCGCCCTCGAGCGTATCGGCGACCAGGCGATTGCCCGGATCGACGAGCATGAAGCGCCGCTGTGCAAGATCCGCTTCGATCTGCGCGCGCTCGACTGCCCGAGAGCGCAGTCGCTCGGCCTCCTCGTACCGCGCCTCTATCTCGCGCCGGATCTCCAGTGCCAGCTCGACGGCGGCGGGTGTCATCCGCTCGATGAGGAGTGCGCTGATCGCCGTGTCGATGGGCGGTCCTGCGATCGACTGGCAGTTCGGCGCGCCGTTCCTGTCGCGCGCCCGGTCGCAAACGTACCAAGCCTCGAGCCGGCCGCGCCGCGCCGCATATCGGACGCGGAAGTGCCTGCCGCATCGCCCGCACACCGCCCGTCCCTGCAACAGTGCCGCGCCCTCCCGAGGCGGCGAGGCCCGCGCAACCTCGTATCCGTGGCCGTTGCTCGCGAGGATGTTGAGGTTCTGCTGAAATTGCTCCCAGCTGATGTATCCCGGATGAGCATCCGGGATACAGGCGAGCCACTCACTGCGATCGCGTCTGCGGATGATCTTCTTCCCGTCGGCGGCTCTCCTGAAGCGCCGGCGGCCGTATGCATATGCGCCGGCATAGCGTGGGTTATACAGCGTGCGCAGTGCTGCCGAGGTGGTCAGCCATCGAAAGACGGTCGTGCTGCCGTTGTGCAGCCGGGAGGGGAAACGAAGCCCATTGTCACGAAATACCTTCACCGTCTGGCAGGCCGAGCCCACGCGCGTGAACGTCTCGAAGAAATGGGCGATGCTCTCCCTTATCTGCGAGTCAGGATCGAGTGCGACGTTGCCGCAATCGTCATAGACGAAACCGGTAGGAAGCGGACAGCGATACTCGCCGCGGCGTACCTTGTTGAGGATCCCGCCGCGAAGCCTCGCTTTGAGGACATGCAGCTCGGCCTCACTCATCGTTCCCTTGAGCCCCAGCAAGAGCCGATCGTTGAAGCTCGAGGGATCGTACACGCCGTCCTCGTCGAGGATGAGCGTGTCGGCGAGGGCGCAGATCTCCAGCAACCGGTGCCAGTCGGCACTGTTGCGCGCCAGGCGCGACACCTCGAGCCCCATGACGATGCCGGCCCGACCCAAACCGACCTCGCTCACCAGGCGCTGAAAACCTTCGCGCCAGGCCGCCGAGGCACCGGACTCGCCCTGGTCGCAGTCGATGACGATGATCTGCTCATCGCGCCAGCCGAGGGCGGTTGCGCGACCACGCAGCGCATACTGCCGCTTCGTGCTCTCGACGTTCTCGAGAACCTGTCGCATCGAGGACTGCCGGATGTACAGGTATGCACCACGCTCGAGATGGTGCGGCTGGACTTTGATCGACTCGTTCATGATGCCCTCCGATCAGAGAGTTGCATCGCCAGGGCGGCGAAGAGGTGAATGACTGTGCTCCGTTCGCGAGGCTCCGCGGGAGAGGGGGAAATCGTGCAACGTGGTTGCCGCGGTACGCTTATCTCCGGCAGCGTTCGCGCCCATCTCCACATCCCGCGATACAGAAAGAGCGCCAGCCCGCTGCGGGCTTCGGGTGGCAGCGCCTCGCCGAGGGCGGCTCGGCGTAGCGTCTCGTAGTTGGAGATGATGAGAGCGGATGGGGACGGGCAGGAGCGCGTCATGCCCGAGTTTATCGCGGCGTTTTTTTTACTCGAACCGCTCGCTCGATCGTCCTGGGATGCACATCGAGACCAAACTCCTTGCGGATCAGCCTGGATAGCTCGCGTGCCCGGATCGGCTCGCCCGGCACGATCCGTCCCTCGAGAAACGTCAGCACTTTGCCTTGCAGCTTGTGCGGACCGCGAGGGCCGCGCTTCCTGGGCACCAGCCCGGCAATCCCTGCCTCCTGGAAGCTCGCCTTGGCCTGGTAATAGGTCGGCCGGGAAACCCCATACTCCTGCGACGCATGCGTTACCGAGGCGTTCTCGATCGAGACACGACGCAGCATCTCGTATTTGACCTGCACGCCATCGCGTGGATCGAAGAACTCCCCTTGCAGAAACTTCGGATCGCGGACCTTCTCGGGCGCGGGGTTTAACGTGCCCTCCTCGAGCAGGGCGTCGGCCTTGCGGTCGCGCTGCGTGGACACCCCGGACTCCCCGTCGTCGGTAAGCAATTATCGTAATCATAACTATGCCGCACATTCGGTCTAGTGTCAAGTGGTCACGCTACGAAATATTGCCGTCCACGCGCCACGACGCCCCAGAACAGTGCAGTACCATGGCTGCAATACCCTGTGTTCCGGCGTGCGAGCGGCATCATTTAGCTTACTATCGCGGCAGAATTAGCCTTACGTCTTGTCGCGGTGCTCACCGCGCTTCTCAGCCGGAAGAAGGGCCAGAAGGCTTGCGAGCTCCAGCAAGTCCGCAACGCGAAAGAGCGCACGTTGCTGGCCCATCACCACCTCGGGGTCTGCCGCAATAATGTCGGTCCACTGCGGAGGAACTGAGCAAATGGTCGTGTCATCGACCCGCAGCAGGAGCTTCTTGCCATAGCGGGTGAACCGCGTTCCGATGAACTGCAGTCGTTGTCCGCTGAGCGGGTGGAACGGATGCGTTACGCGTACAAGCTGCGCCGACGGACGAGTAATCGCTGCATTGTTCGCTGATCTACTTCTGCGCCAGCC
>JAPTUI010000257.1 GCA_028067895.1 Pseudomonadota bacterium
TCGCTCACGCTGCCCGGGGCCCGTACGGCCGCCGGCCCGCTCGGGCGCACGTAGGTGCCCTGCCCGACCCGGCCCTCGAGCAGGCCGCGCCGGCGCGCCTCGGCGTACGCGCGCGTCACGGTGGTGAAGTCGATGTCGAGCGCCTCGGCGAGCACGCGCTGCGGCGGCAGGCGCGTCCCGCCCGCCAGCGCCCCGGAACTCACATCGGCCGCCAGCGCATCGGCGATCGCCAGATACAGCGGGCGGGCGCTCTTGCTGATCCGCGGCATCCAGAACCCGGCCGTCTCGCCCCGCACCATGTCAATGTCCGCGCCCGCTCGTCATGGGAACTCAATATAGGCAGTTCCGGTGCGCCCGCCAATGGCGGCAACCCGCAGCGCCGCGCACGGACGACGCCCGCGCGCTACATCATGCGCACATACATGTTGTAGAGGATCCAGAGCATGCCGGCGATCATCAGCGCGAGCAGCGCGGCGGAGAACACCAGCAGGGCGAGCTCCTCGCGCCGCTCGGGACTGAAATCGACGTGCAGGAAGTAGCGCACGTGCACCAGGATCTGGGTGATTCCGAAGCCGCCGATGACCCACAGCAGCGTGGTGCGCGAGTCCCCGCCGGTGCCCTCCAGGATGAACGGCACGGCGGTGAGCAGCGCGGCGAGTGCGAACCCGCGCAGATACGCTTGGCGTTCGCGCCGGTAGCCGCCGGCGGCCGGGGTCCCCGGAGCGCTCATGCCCGCCCGCCGAGGTAGACCACCGAGAAGATCCCGACCCAGATCAGATCGAGGAAGTGCCAGAACAGCGCCAGGCGGGCGAGGCGCGAGCGCACCGAGTCGCTGAGCCCGGAGCGGGCGATCTCGATCAGCATCAGCACCAGCCACACCGATCCGGCGAGCACGTGCAGGCCGTGCAGAGGCACGAGGCCGAAGAATGCGCTGAGGAACCCGGAGCGCTGCGGCCGGTCACCGGCCTCGAGCATGCGGGCGAACTCGCTCACCTCGAGGCTAAGGAAGGTGAGCCCGAGGGCGAGCGTCACGAGCAGCCATGCCACGACCTCGCGCCGGCCGCGCTCGTACTTGATGGCAAGGGAAGCCATCGCGAACGTGAACGTGCTGGTGAGCAGCACGGCAGTCTCGAGCGCCGCGCCCGGCAGCTCGAAGATCGCCTTCGGTCGCGGGCCGAGCGCGAAGGAGGCTGGCATCAGCATCGTCACGTAGGTGGCGAACACCAGCCCGAAGAGGATCAGGTCGCTCATCATGAAGAGCCAAAACCCCGACAGTGCGCTCGCCGAGCGCGCCTCGTGCGCGTGCTGCGGCTCGACGCTCATCGTCAGGCCCAGGGCCGGTGCGGGTGCGTTCATGGCGCGGCTGCGGATGACGTGGCGGCGATCGCCGGGGGCAGCGGCCGCTTAAGCGGCGGTGGTGGCGCGACGGTCTGCAGCCAGCCCTCGTAGTCGCGCCGCACTGCCGCGCCCGGAACCGTCACGGGATGCCGATCGCCGCGCAGCGCCCGGCCGATCAGCGCCACGAGCAGCACGGCGAGGGAGAGCGCGGCGAGCCACCATAGGTACCAGACCAGCCCGAAGCCGAGCGTGGTGCCGCACACCGCGGCGATCACCCCGATGAGCGTATCGCCCGGCAGATGAATGTCGCTGTAGGCGCTCGGGCGCACGTAGCGGTGGCCGGCGGCCTTGGCCACGGCAAACGCATCCCGGGCGTCGATGTGCGGGATGACCGGGAAGTTGTAGGCTCGCACCGGCGAGGGCGTCGCCCACTCGAGGGTGCGCGCGTCCCAGGGATCCCCGTCGAGATCGCGCGTGCGCTCGCGCTCGCGGATCGACACGTACAGCTGCATCCCCATGCTCACCAGCGCCAGCACGACGAACGCCGCGCCGACGCCGGCGACGATCAGCCACGGCTGGAAGGCCGGATTACTGTAGGCGACCGAGCGGCGCGGCATGCCCATCAGGCCAACCACGTAAAGCGGCATGAAGGCGAGGATGAACCCGACGATCCAGCTGGCGGCCGCGAGGTATCCCCAGCGCTCGTTGAGGCGAAAGCCGAACACCTTCGGGAACCAGTAGGTGTACCCGGCCAGCATGCCGAACAGCAGCCCGGGGATGAGCATGTTGTGAAAGTGCGCCACCAGGAACAGCGAGTTGTGCACCTGGAAGTCGATCGACGGGTTGGCGAGGATGATGCCGGTGAGACCGCCCAGCACGAACAGCACCATGAACGCCAGCGCGTACACCATCGGCACGCTGAAGCGGATGCGGCCGCGGAACATCGTGGCCATCCAGTCGTAGATCTTCACCCCCGTCGGGATGCCGATCACCATGGTCGCGATGCCGAACGCCGCATTGACGTTCGCATCCTGCCCCATCGTGAAGAAGTGATGCAGCCAGACGCCGAACGAGAGGAACGCGATCGACATGGTGGCGATGACGAGCGTCGTGTAGCCGTACAGGCGCTTGCCGGAGAACGTCGAGATCACCTCGGAGTACACGCCGAAGGCCGGCAGGATCAGGATGTACACCTCGGGGTGGCCGAACAGCCAGAACAGGTTGGCGAAGTTCATCATGTTGCCGCCGAGGTCATTGGTGAAAAAATGAAACCCCAGGTAGCGGTCGGCGGCGAGCATCAGCGCCGCGACGGTGAGCGGCGGCATGGCGAACACCAGCAGCAGCGCGGTGCACAGCGCGTTCCAGGTGAACATCGGCAGGCGCATCAAGGTCATCCCCGGGGCGCGCTCCTTCAGGATGGTGACCACGAAGTTGATGCCGGTGAGCGTCGAGCCAAGGCCGGCGAGCGTCACCGCCCAGATCCAGTAATCCGGGCCCGGGCCGGGCTGGAAGGCCATCTCGGTGTACGGCGGATAGGCGCTCCAGCCGCCGGTGGAGAAGCTGCCGATCACCAGCGAGATCATCACAGACATCGCCCCTGAGACCGTCAGGCCGAGGCTGAGGGAGTTGAGCATCGGGAAGCTGACGTCGCGCGCCCCGATCTGCAGCGGCACCACGATGTTCATCAGCCCGGTGAGAAACGGCATCGCCATGAAGAAGATCATGATCGTGCCGTGCGTGGTGAACAGCTGCGCGAAGTGATTGGCCGAGAGGAACCCGCCGTCCAGGCCATCGGCCTGCTGCATGCGCATCAGCACGCCCTCGAGCGCCCCGCGCACCAGCATGATCAGCGCGAGCACGACGTACATCACGCCGATCTTCTTGTGATCGACGCTGCGCAGCCAGTCGCGCCACAGCGGCCCCCACAGCCGGTAGCGGCTGAGGAGCGCGACCGTCGCGGCCGCCGCGATGATCACCGCCCAGGCGGCCCCGGAGAGGATCGCTTCGTTGACGCTCGGGTGCAGAAAGACGCGCAGGAAATCGAGCGAGCCCAGATCGAGGCGGCCGAGCAGAACGGACGGAGGCGAGGGACTCATCGGGGCTGTCCTCCGGAGGCGTGCGCCACGCCGTAGGCGGCGGTGCCGGGTTGTTCGAAGCGCGGCAGGGGGGTGCCGCGGCGGTAGCGCTCGAGGATGGCGTGGAACATCCCCGGCGCGACCGCACGGAAGTAGGTGACCTCGGCGGGTGCGGCGGACTGGCGGAACTCGGCATGCACCTGCCGCGGCGTCGAGTCGAGGCCGAGTCGGGCGTAGGTCGCAGGTCCGAGCGGCACACCGCGGTGCTCGACCTCGCCGACCCAGCGGGCAAAGGCGTGAGGCCGCATCGCCACGGCCGCGAACTGCTCGGCATGAAACCCGCGGCCGTCGTACTGGGTGTTCAAACCGCCGAAGCGCCCGGGGTGCGCCGCCGCCAGGTGCAGCTGCGTGACCATGCCCGGCATGGCGTAGATCTGCCCGCCGAGTGCCGGAATCATGAACGACTGCATCACCGTGTCGCTGGTCAGACGCAGCGCGAGCGGGCGGTCCTGGGGAAAGGCGAGCTCGCCCACCGTGGCGATGTGGTACTGCGGGTAGATGAACAGCCACTTCCAGTCGAGCCCGACCACCTCGACGGTGAGCGGGGCGCGCGCCGAGGCGATCGGCCGGTACGGATCGAGCCGCTGGGTGTTGCGCCACAGCAGCACCGACAGGGCGATCAGCACCGCCGTCGGCACCAACCACATCGGCCACTCGAGGGCCGTGGAGAAATCCCACTCCGGCAGATAGCGTGCCCGGGTGTTGCCGGCGCGGTAGCGCCAGGCGAGCAGCGGCACCCCGAGCAGCACCGGCACGACCACGACCAGCATGATCAGCACCACCTGCACGAGGTGGTGGTATTGCGCCGCGGCCACCGGTCCGTCGGGGGTGAGGAAGTTCTGCCCGGCGCTGCTGCAGCCCGAGAGCGTGCCGAGGAGCGCGCACAGCGCCGCACGCCGACAGGCCGCAAAGGAAAGACCACTCCGATCCACAGGCGCTCCCGGATGGCGGCCCGACGCCCGCCCGGGCACCTCACCGCCATCGCTTCACCGGCGACCGGCCGGCGAACTCAGTCAATATCCCTATAATACACATACAATCTAGCTACACCAATATATTGTATTTATATTGTATGCATACAGAAGGCCTGAGCGGCGCGCCGCAGCGCCAGGGGCCGCCCGGCCCGAGGGCGCGCTCAGCCGGATGCGCCCGACGCGCCCGGCGCATCCGGGACGTGCTGCGGGTCGGCCAGAGCGGCGTCCGCAGTGACGGCGATCGCCGCGCCGAGCGCCTCGGCAATCTGCTCGCGCGAGGCGCCGAAACGGCGGGCCGCTGCGGCGTGCACGCTCACGCAGCCGTCGCACCGCAGGCTGACCGCCGCGCCGAGCGCGACCAGTTCACGGGTGCGGGCATCCAAAGCGCCGGTCCGCTCCCCGGCGGCGGACCGGCGCGCCCGCTCCGGGAGGCGCTGCGCACCGCGCGCGGTGAGATCACTGGCCGCGTGCAGCAGCTGCTGGCGGTAGCGGATCGGGTTGTTCATCGGCATGGTCAACACTCTTCGGTGCAGGAAAGCTCGGTCGCGCCGGCACGGACACACCGTCTGAGCGCGCGCTCAGGCGGCGCCGCGGGCCGCCGGCTCCACTGCCGAGCGGACCGGCGGTGCCATGAAGTCCGGCGCCACCGGCTGCGCGGCGCAGCGGGCGAGGATCGCCTCGATGTCGGCCATCGTGTCCGCATCGAGATGCCACCCCTCGACCTGCCCGATCGGATCGAGCTGCTCGGGGCTGCGCGCGCCCCACAGCGCAATCGTCGCTCCGCGCTCGAGCACCCAGCGCAGCGCGAGGGCGAGCACCGGCTTGCCGAAGCGCTCGCGGGCGAGCGCATCGAGCGCCGCGACCGCCTCAAGATACTGACGCAGACGCGCGCCGCGGAACTTCGGATCGACATTGCGCAGATCGTCACCGGCGAACGTGCGCTCGCTCGTCATCGTCCCGCTCAGCAGACCTCGGCACAGCGCCCCATAACTCAACACGGTGAGACCCGTGCGCGCCGCATAGGGCAACACCTCGGCCTCGATCTGCCGCTCGAAGAGGTTGTAGGGCGATTGCACCGAAGCGAGCGGCGCGATGGCCCGGAACGCCTCCATCTGCTGCGCGTCGTAGTTGCTCACGCCGATCAGACGGATCTTGCCCTCGGCGCGCAGTTGCTCGAGGGTGCGCGCGGTCTGCTCCAGGGGCGTGTCCGGGTCGGGCCAGTGCACCTGGCACAGGTCGATGACCTCGGTGCGCAGGCGCCGCAGGGACGCCTCGATCTCCCGGCGGATGTGCGCCGGGCTCGCGTCGCGATACGGCCGGCCGTCCTTCCAGGCGACCCCGACCTTGCTGGCGATGCTGACCTGCGCGCGCAGCCCGGGCGCGGCGAGCGCCTTGCCGAGAATCTCCTCGGAACGACCGAAGCCGTACACCGGTGCGGTGTCGATCAGCGTCACGCCGCGCTCGATGGCCGCGCGGATCGTCGCGATCGAGCGCGCCTCGTCGGTTCCGCCCCACATCCACCCGCCGATCGCCCAGGTGCCCAGGCCGATGCGCGACACGTCCAGGCGGTTGCCGATGCGAATATGCTCCATGATTCAGTTCTCCTGGTCGGTGAGGTCCGCCGGTGGCGGACGCGATGAACGGCTCAACATGGCGCGAGTCCGGCATCCGCGGCCGCGAGGCCGCCGATCGCCGACCAGTCGAGCGTCTCCCCGCCGTGCGCGAACAGCGCGAGAAACCGATCGCGCAGCACGCCGGCGAACGGCAGCGGCACGCGCAGCTCCTCCGCTGCCGCGAGCGCGAGCCGGATGTCCTTGTAGCCGAGCGCGGCGGCGAAGCGGGCCGGCTCGAAGCGCTGCGCGGCGATGAGCGGCCCGTAGGTGTGGTAGATCGGGGCATCGAACACGCTGCTGGTGAGCAGCTGCACGTACTGCTCACGGTCGAGGCCGGACTTGCCGACCAGCGCCACGGCCTCGCCGAGCGACTCGATCAGAGCGGCGATGAGAAAATTGCCGCTCAGCTTCACCAGGTTGGCCATCTTAGGCGTCTCGGACACGACGAAGGTCTTCTGCCCGACCGCCGCCAGCAGCGGCGCGGCGAGGGCGAGCGCGTGCTGCTCGCCGGCCGCGACCACGAACAGCTTGCCGGCGACCGCCGCCTCGGGCCGGCCGAACACGGGAGCGGCGACGAATGCCTGAGCGGCGCGCGCGTGCTGCTCCGTCAGACGCTCGGCGAGCGCGACACTGATGGTGCTCGAGGACAGGTGCAACGCGCGCGCCGCGAGACTCTCCAGCACGCCACCGCGGCCGAGCACCACCTCCTCGACGGCCCGATCGTCCGCCAACATCGTCACCACCACGTCGCCGCGGCACGCCGCGCCGATCGTCTCGGCGGCCTTCGCGCCCTGCGCCGTCAGAGCTTCGGTGCGCGCCGGGTCGCGGTTGTAGACCGTCAACTCGTGGCCCGCCTTGAGCAGGTTCGCGGCCATGGCCGCTCCCATCCGTCCCAATCCAATGAATCCAATGCGCATGCTTCGCCTCCTTTGGCGCAGCGTTCAGGGCGAGTGACCCTTGGCGCACTATTCTTAACGGCGCATGCTTCGGCACAAGCAATGAGTTCTTGGGCTAGCCTAAGCTCAACTTGGCCATGGTGACCCGCCGCTTGCCGCCCCTCAGTGCACTGCGCGCCTTCGAGGCCGCGGGCCGGCACGCCAACTTCGCGCGCGCCGCCGAGGAGCTGAGCATCACGGCGGCTGCCGTCAGCCAACAGGTCCGTCAGCTCGAGGAGTATCTGGGGGTACGGCTGTTCGCGCGGCGCGCCCGCGGGGTCGATCTGACGACCGCGGGACGCGACTACGCCGGAACGCTCGGGGCGCTGCTCGATGAGCTCGCGCTCGCCACCGAGCAGGTGCGCATCGCCGGCGAGCCGCGCCGCTTGACGATCGCAACGACGCCCTCGTTCGCGGCCCGCTGGCTGATGCCGAGGCTGGCGCGGTTTCTCGAGACGCACCCGGACTTCGACGTGCGGCTCGGCACGTCGAACGTCGTCGACGATTTTGCGCGGCAGGACATCGACGTCGCCATCCGCTACGGCACCGGCCGCTGGGCGGGCCTGCATGCGAAGCTGCTCACTGCGACCGAGCTGTTCCCGGTGTGCAGCCCGTCATTTCTTGCCGGCCCGCGGCCGCTGCGCACCGCCGCCGATCTGCAGCCGCGGTTGCTGCTGCGCCTGACGCGCGATGAATGGCCGCGCTGGCTGGCAGCGGCCGGCCTCGCGGACCGATCGGCCGAGGGGCCGCAGTTCAGCGACATCGGGCTGCTCACCCAGGCGGCGGTGGCCGGCCAGGGTGTCGCGCTCGGCCAGAGCATCGTGGTGGCGGATGATCTGGCGGCCGGTCGGCTGCTCGAACCGTTCGCGCTGCGCATCCCGAGCGGGATGGCCTACTACCTGGTGGCGCCGCCGGAGGCGTTCCGCCGCGCCCCGGTGGCGGCGTTTCAGCGTTGGCTGCAGCAGGAGCTGGCGCCTTGAACTCAGTGCTCGGCCCTGCACGGAGCGGTTCCCGACCGCTCGCACCGGGCCTCCGTCGCACAGGCCCCTCCTCTGCGGCTCGGGGCGGCTCAGCCGCGGGACCCGCCCCTTCGCGCCGGCCGAGCGGGCGCTCAGCGCCGCGCCGCTTGCCGCCCCGGCAGACGCGGTCCGGTCTCTGAGTTTTTATACAGCCGCGTGCACCGCGTTCGGGCATCTCGACGGGTATGGAGTTCAAGTCCGGGGCCGCTCGATGCGGTCCGGCCCGGCGAGGCCCCAGGGAAACCTGAGGATCGGCGTGTCCGGAAATCAGAAACGGTTCAGCGCAGGCTCAAGCCGCCGCACCGCGAGGCGTGCCGTCCGAGGGGCCCGGGGGCCGCACGGGCCGTGGACGGAAACGAAAACCGGGCCGCAAGGGCCCGGTTTCCAGAGGAGAATTGGCGGAGCGGACGGGACTCGAACCCGCGACCCCCGGCGTGACAGGCCGGTATTCTAACCAGCTGAACTACCGCTCCACCGAAAGGGGCGCGCATCCTAGCCGACATGGCGATCGATGTCCACGCCGGGGGCCAAATTGTCCCCTGCCGCCGGGCCGGTTGCACCGGCCCGCGGTACACCGTCGCGCCGCGCCGAACGTTGTTCACGGTAGGCACAATTCCTTGAACTCCCGTCCGGTCTCATCCGCTATAGTCCTCGCATGAAATCCACGCCCGCCGCCGCGCTCGTCTGCGCCGCCGTACTGTATTTCACCGCCGCTCTGGCACCGGCGCAGGCCTCGCTCGGGCAGCGCGCCGCCTCGGTCAACGCCGATCTGATGCGCATCAAGGGGCAGATCCGCCTCAGCACCGGGGCGGGCTACCGCGTCGATGAAATCACCACGCCCCAGGGCACCGTGGTGAAGGAGTTCATCTCCCCAGCGGACATCGTATTCGCGGTGAGCTGGCGCGGACCGGTGATGCCGAACCTCGCCCAGACGCTCGGCAGCAGCTACTTCGGGATGCTGACCGCGGCCGAACGGCAGCAGCGCGCGCTCCTTGGCCACAACCACGTTCAGCTGCGCACCCCGCAACTCGTGGTGCACGCGGGGGGCCACATGCGACAGTTCTTCGGCGTCGCCTACGTCCCCTCGCTCCTGCCGCCGAACGTGACGATCGCCGACCTACACTAACTCGGATTCGAGGTTCCCCCGTGCGCAAGACCCTCCTCGTCGGTCTCGTCCTCACCGCTCTCGCCCTGGCCGGCTGTGGGGGCGGAGGGGGCGGCTCGAGCGTCCTCACCTCGAGCGGCGGCAGCAGTGGCAGTGGCAGCGGCGGGCAGACCATCGCCTCGCCCGCGGCCAATGTCGTCACCATGACGGTCGATTCGGGGCCGAACGGAACCGCCGTCGACATCCCATACATCAGCGTCACGCTGTGCGTGCCGGGCACCGCCCAGTGCCAGACCTTCAATCACATCGAGGTCGACACCGGTTCGTATGGCCTGCGGATCGTGGCGGGCGCGACCGACACCTCGGGCAACCCGTTCTCGCTCGCGCTGCCGCAGGAGACGATCAACGGCGCCACGGTGGCCGAGTGCACCCAGTTCGTCGACGGCTACAGCTGGGGCCCCATGGCCACCGCCGACATCGACATCAGCGGCGAGTCGGCCCAGGGCGTCCCGGTCCAGGTCATCGGTGGAGATCCGAACCTCGCCGTCCCGAGCGCCTGCGCCAGCACCGGCTCGGCGGAAGACACGGTGAGCACCTTCGGCGCGAATGGAATTCTCGGCGTCGGGGTATTTCCCCAGGATTGCGGTCAAAGCTGCGTCACGAGCGCCAGTTACGGCTACTACTACGCATGCCCCTCGGGCGGTGCGTGCCAAGGGACGACGCTGCCGCTCGCCGAGCAGGCCAGCAACCCGGTGTTCGACTTCCCGAGCGACAACAACGGGGTCATCGTCGAGCTGCCTCCGCTCGGCTCGAGCGGCATCGCCACGACAGCGAGTGGGGCACTGGTGTTCGGCATCGGCACCGAGGGCAACAACTCGCTCAATGCGCAGACCGTGCTCCCGGCCAACAGCTCCGGGGACATCACCACCGAGTACAACGGCCAATCACTGCCCTACTCGTTCTTCGATACCGGCTCGAACGCCTACTACTTCGTCGACAGTTCCATTCCCGACAGCTGCGTCAGTCAAGCCAACTGGTTCTGCCCGAGCACCACGCTGCAGCTCACCGCGCTCAACACCGCACAGAATGGCACGCAATCCACCGTGGCCTTCTCGATCGCCAACGCCGGCACCCTCTTCCAGCAGTACCCCTTGCCACAGTATTCGGCATTCGCCAACATCGGCGCGAACTCCGGCAACCAGTCCTCGTTCTGCCCGAACCAGCAGACCAACTGCTCGTTCGATTTTGGGCTGCCATTTTTCTTCGGGCGCAATGTGTACGTCGCGTTCTACGGGGCGCTCACCAGCGGCGGGACGGGACCGTACTTCGCGTATTGAGTCGGGTCGGCGGCAAGCGCCTCGGCAGAGCGCCAGCGCGCCTCACCGATCCCCCGACTCACCCTCCCGCCGGTGCACGGCGCGCCGTTGCACCCACCCCTTCAGCGCGATCCGGCCGGGGGCGCGCGTGCGCGCCGCCGACCGCAGGCACACTCAGGGCGCGCGCGGCGGCGGCACCGCGATCGGGGCGAGCCCGGCGGCCCGCAGCTGAACGTTCAGGCGCTCGAGCGCGGCCATCGTCCGGGGCCAATGCGCGAAGGCCGTATCGACCCGCGCGATCAGGTCCTTCAGCACCTGCTCGTCGGCCGCCGTCGGCGGGAAGTCGGCGGATTCGGCATCCGCCTCCAGGGCACTGAGGCGCCGGTTCAGCGTCAGCATGCCCTCCGCGCCCTCACCGGAGGTCAGGGTAGTGAGGTGCGCGACGGTGGCGGCCAGCTGCCGCGGCGCCTTGCCCGCGGCGATACGGCCCTGCACCCGCATCAGGGCCTGATGCACCGGCAGCTGCGCCTCATAGAGCGCTTTGACGCGGCCGAGCGCAGCGCAGATCGACTGGCTGTAGGTGAGCAGCGCGCGCAGATCGGTTGAACTCACGTGCTCGCGCGGATCGAGCCGCACCACCAGCGGGGCACGGTAGTTCTGCCCGCCGACGCTGAGCACCACGCGGTAGATCCCCGGCAGCACGTACGGCCCGTCGACCGACGTCGGGGTATTGTGGTCGAACACGGCCTGCATGCTGTAGCTGTAGGCGATCGCCGCGGGCCGGGGGTAGCGCAGATTCCACACGAACCGGTGCATGCCCGGGGCCGCCGAGAGTCGCGCGGCGGGCTTCAGCCATGCCTTGGCGAAGTAGCGGTTGGCGCGGATCGCCGCGGGCGGCGCATCGGAGGCGAAACGGCGGACCAGGTGACCCTGCAAGTCGTAGATCGACAGCGTCACCGGACCACTCGTGTGCGGCCCGATCCAGTAATCGAGAATGGCGCCGGCCGGCGGATTCTCACCCTGGGGCGTGCTCGCGGGCAGCGGCGTGTCGCGGTTGTTGTCCGGGTGCACCCGCCAGGCCGGTTGCGGTGCGAACAGGTGTGCCGGCGAGGCCACGATGGCCGGCGTCAGCTGACGCAGCGGCGCGAGGTCATCGAGGACCCACAGCGCGCGTCCCTGCGTGGCGGCGATCAGATCGCCGTCATGCACCAGCAGATCCTTCACCCAGGCGTTCGGCAGGTTCAGCTGCAGCGACTGCCAGTGCGCCCCGTCGTCGAACGACACGTATGCGCCGTCGGTCGTACCGGCGTAGAGCAGGCCGGCGCGCACCGGGTCGGCGCGCACCACGGAGACCGGCTGACCGGCCGGCAGACCGGTCACGATCTGCCGCCAGTGCGCCCCGAAGTCGTGGGTCCTGAAGATGAGCGGGCGGAAATCGTCCCGACGCTGATCGTCGACGGACACGTAGGCGCTGCCCGCCTGCAGCGCCGAGGGGGAGATCGAGCTCACCTTCTCCCAGGGCTTCAACTGCGGCGGCGTGACGTTGCGCCAGTGCGCCCCGTCATCGCGCGTCAGCTGCACCACACCACTGTCGCTGCCGACCCAGATCTCCCCGGCGCGGCGCGGTGAGGGCGCAATCGCGCTGATCACCCCGAACCCGCAGGCGCGGGCCAGCTCTCCGGTGGCCGCCGCGGTGCAGCCGTGCGTCCCGGGGATCTTTCCAGTCAGGTCCGGAGAAATCACCTTCCAAGTCGTGCCGAGATTGACCGAACGGAACAGGACCTGAGCACCGAGCAGCAGCGCGTAGGGCTTGGTGGCGGTGAAGACCAGCGGGGTGACCCAACCGTAGCGGTACTTCACCGTGTAGGGCGCCGCGCCGTAGCTCGCGACCGGGTACGGCGAGACGTTGGCGACCTGTCCGGTGTGCGCATCCCAGCGCGAGACGCGTCCGCCGAGTCCGCTGCCGAACACCAGGTCCGGGTCGGCCGGATCCGGGACCATGTAGTCGCGCTCGTCGCCGCCGACCGGGTGCCAGCTGCGCCAGGTGAGCGTGCCGTAGTTGCTGCGGGTTTCCGCACCCACCGAGCCGCTGTCCTGCTGGCCGCTGTAGATCCAGTACGGGAAGCGGTTGTCGGCGGCCACGTGATAGAACTGACCGGTGGGCTGGTTGTACCAGCTGCTCCAGCTATGTCCGCCGTCGACCGTCACGGTCGCGCCCTGATCGGCCGCGGCGATCCAGTGATTCGGGTGCAGCGGGTTGATCCACACGAAGTGATAGTCATCCCCGCCCGGCGCCCCCTTGATGACGTGCCAGGTGCGTCCGCCGTTGCTCGAGCGACGAATCGACTGTCCGGCCGAGAACACCACGTCGGGGTTGCTCGGGTCGACCGTGAGGCGTGCGAAGTACCAGCTGCCGAACACACCCTCGTCATCGTTGACGCGCTGCCAGTGCCTGCCCCCGTCATCGGAGCGCCACACTCCGCCCTGCGTCGCGGAGTCGACCGCCGCATAGATCCGGGTGCCCTGGGCGGTGTGGGTGACGGCGAGTCCGATGCGCCCGAGCGGACCGGTCGGCCAGCCGCCGCCGCTCACGCGCGTCCAGGTCTTGCCGCCGTCGGCCGAGCGGTAAATCGCACTGCCGGGGCCACCGTGTGGCTCGAAATAATCGAGCCACGGCCAGTCGCGCATCTGCCAGGCCGCTGCGAACAGCAGCTTCGGATTGCTCGGATCGGCGGCCAGATCGACGACGCCGGTCTGCTCATTGATATAGAGCACGTGCTGCCAAGTCTTGCCGCCGTCGGTGGTACGGTAGATCCCGCGCTGGCGGTTCGGACCGTAGAGGTGCCCCATGGCGGCCACCACCACGACGTTGGCGTCGTTCGGATCGACCCAGATCCGCCCGATGTAGCGCGTGGCCCGCAGCCCGACGTAATGCCAGGTGCGCCCGCCGTCGGTCGATTTGAACACGCCGCGCCCGGCGGCCACGTCATAACGCGGCGCGACCTGCCCGGTCCCGACGTAGATCGTCCGGGGCGCAGACGGCGCCACCGCGATCGCCCCGATCGCCGGCGGGAGATTCGCGCCGACCGAATGCCAGGTGCGCCCGGCGTCGATGGTCTTCCACACCCCGCCGCCCGCGGTGCCGATGTAGAACGTGTTGGGCTCGCTCGGCACTCCAGCGGCCATGGTCGCCCAACCGCCGCGGAACGGCCCGATCAGCCGCCAGCGCATCTGCGCATAGGCGCTCAGCGGCACCGGGCCACTGGCGCTGAGCGCCGCCGTCGGCGGGAACAGGACGTTCGCCGGTGCGTTTGCGCCAGCCAGCGCAAGTGGCACAGCGCTGAGCAGCGTGCACAACACCACGCCCGTGCGCGGCAGCGCGCCGAGAAGACGACGTGCGGCAGTCAGACCCATGGAGCGCCCCCCCCCAAAAGCGGCAACCATACCGCAATCGCAGGCTACGCTGCGAGAACCGCGGCGCTGCGCGTTGCCTCACGGGACGCGCCCGGGGGCACCGCAGAGCACCTAGGGTCGACAGCCGGCGCAAGTGCCGCGGCGGGAGCCCTCGAGCAGCTGCCAGAGCTTGACGTATACCCCGTTGGTCCAACCGAAGCCGATCTCATTCTGAGTGTATCCGGCCGTGATCCGCACGTTCGAAGTACCGCTCGCCATGTTGTATTTCTCGCGAATCGTGCCATCGTGCGCGAACTCGCGGTTGACCGTAGCGATGAATTTCGCGGCGATGCGGCGTGCATCGGCGCGGTAGCCGTACGCGCGCAAGCCTGACACGGCCAGCCAGTTGGTCGGTGCCCAGCCGAAGGGCGCATCCCACTGAGCACCGCTGGCGTACGTGCTCGTCTGCAGCCCCCCGGCTCGCTCGAAATATGGCAGCGCATCGCGCACCGCGCGCGCCTGCGCGGGCGATGCGGCCCCGGCCCACAGCGGGTAGAAGGTGGTGATGAACGGATAGTACGAGCGCCGTCCGGTGACGAAATCGTAGTCGGTGTACTGCCCGAGACGCCGGTTCCAGAGATACCGGTTGATCGCCTGCTTGCGGGCGGCGGCCGCCGCGCTCCAACGGCGCACGGCAGCGCCGTCCCCGAGACGGCGCGCAAATGCGGCGAGATCCCGCGCGTAGCGGTAGAGCAGACTGTTCAGGCCCACCGGCGCGTAGTCGATCGTCGAGCCGCTGTAGGGACCGAAACGGAACGTTGTATCGAAACCCGACTCGCGCATGGCCCGATCGCCGCGGTAGAACTTGCCGGTGAGCCGGTAGCCGCCGAACCACGCGGCCGCGCACACGTGCGAGGTGCGCACGTCGCAGCTGACTTCGGCGAGCTTCGCCGCCGCAGCGGCGTCAGGATCGCGCACCGCGCGCACCAGATAGCCGCGGTCCTCGCCCGGATGCCCGAGCAGGAAGCGGATCACTCCGCGGTAGTAGGCCGCCGAGCGCAGCTCGATGGCCGGTTGATCGCCGCCGTAATCGAAGTAGCGCGCCAGCCCAGTGTCGCCCGCGAGGTGCTCGCGCCGCTCCCAGAGCGAGTAGTCCTTCACAGCCAGCGGATAGGCGCGACGCAGCCAGGCGGTGGCGGCGAGCCGGTTCGGAAACGCCCGCGGATCCTTCAGGAGCGTGCGAATCATCTCGCCGAGGAACGGCGGCTGCGAGCGCGACAGGGAGAACGTCGCGTTGGCGTTGAGCACCGCACCGTAGTGTCTGACCTCGAAGAGAAAGTTATCGACGATGCCGCGGGCCAGGGCGTCGCGATGATCGCTCACCAGGCCGAGCACGATGAAGTAGCTGTCCCAGCCGAACATCTCGTTGAAGAATCCGCCCGGCACGACGTACGGATGCGGCAGATACAGCAACCCCGGCGCGCCCAGTGTCGCCGGCTGCAGACTGCCGAGCCGCGCGATACTCACCGGCAGACGGCGTACGCTCACGTGACAGCCAGCAGCCAGTGCATGCACCGTCGCGGGCATGGGCAGACGCTTCGGCAGGTACAGCACCCGCTGCGGCCGGTGAGGCCCGCTCGGATAGGAAGCACAGTCGTTCGTCGAACGAGTCAGCGTGCCCCACGCACGCCAGATGTACGTGAGTGTGCGTGCAGTGAGCGGCGCTTGCGGCACGGCAGGCGCGGCCTTGACGGCGCCCGCAAGCACCAGCAGCGCCAGCGCGCACGACGCGATGCGGAACGATCGTCTCATGGGGCCCTCCCGTGCGCTCATGACACTCATCGTCCGTCATGATGGACTGGCCGTGCGCTGCCGGCAAGCGCGCGGCGGCGCTTGCCGCTCGCAGCCGGCGCGCTCATCCTTGGACACTCCGGCGCGTACGGCGCCCACGGAGCCGCCATGTTTGACCCAGATGCGTTTCCCGTCACCCGCAAATGGCCCGCGCGTCATCCTGAGCGGCTGCAGCTGTATTCGCTGCCGACTCCGAACGGGGTGAAAGTCTCGATCATGCTCGAGGAAGCCGGCCTGCCCTACGAGGCGCACCGCGTGGACTTCGCACAGCACGAGCAGCTCTCCGAGGCGTTCCGTTCACTGAACCCCAACGGTAAGATCCCGGCGATCCTCGATCCGCAGGGCCCCGATGGCGCCCCGCTTGCGCTGTTCGAGTCCGGGGCGATCCTGCTCTACCTGGCCGAGAAGTGCGGCCGGTTCCTGCCGAGCCATCCCGCGGCGCGCTATCGCGTCATCCAGTGGCTGATGTTCCAGATGGGCGGCATCGGTCCGATGTTCGGCCAACTCGGTTACTTCTACCGCTTCGCGGGCCGAGAGGTCGAGGACAAACGGCCGCAGGAGCGCTACGCGAGCGAGTCACGCCGGCTGCTCGGAGTGCTCGAGGGCGAGCTCGCCCGGCACGAGTGGATCGCCGGGAGCGAGTACAGCATCGCGGATATCGCAATTTTTCCCTGGGTCCGCAATCTGATCGGCTTTTATGCCGCGGGCGAACTCGTCGGCTACGGCGACTTTCCGCACGTGAACTCGGCGCTCGAGCGCTTCGTCGCGCGCCCGGCGGTGGCGCGCGGACTGGAGATTCCGAGCGCCCCTTCAGGCCGCAACGCGGCCTGAAGGGGGCGAAGCTCTCAGTGGCGCTTGATCGCGTTCGCGATGAACGCCTCGATGTTGTGCTGCAGCTGCGGCAGCACTGCCGGGTTCAGATAGAGCATGTGCCCGACCGGGTAATAGTACTCATGGATGTTGCCGTGCAGAGCCTGCGGCAACCCCATGTGCGCGATGGTGAAGTTGGTGGCGAAGAACGGCGTCGCCATGTCGAACCAGCCGTTGTTGAGCATCAGCTGCATGCCCGGATCATTGCTCATGGCCCGCGCCAGCGCCGGCGCCACGTTGCGCACCCGGACGAGACTGGTGCTGCTGCCGACGCCCTCGTCGAGGGCGCTGAGCGGCGGCTGGTAGTGACTCCAGTCCCAGGCGTTGAACGCGCTGGCGCTGCTCTGCACGTACAGGCGGTGGCTGCGGTAATGCAACCCCTGACGCAGATATGCATCGAAGCTCTCGGTGAGCGCCCCCCAAATCGCGGTGGTGGCTGCGCCCGCAGCGGTATCGCCCTGCTCCGGATCGAGCCGCTCCAGTTCAGGCGTGCTGAAACGCGCATCGAAACGCCCCGTGCTCGAGCCGGTGCCGAGCAGCCGGCGCTGGAAGACCGACAGCGGGATACGCAGATCCGCCCGCTCCCACAACTCGGCCGACAATCCGGTGTAACGGGAGAGTTGCGCGGCGATCTGGGCCTCGTGCGCCGAACTCAAAGCCGAGCCCTCAAAGAGGGCATGGGCGTAGGCTCCCCCGGCGAAGCGCTCCACCTGATGGACGAATGCGGCGAGATCCTTCGGCCGCGGCGTGATGCGATGGTGGTACCAGGCGACCGCCGCGTAAGAGGGCAGATACAGCTCGTAGGGCAGATCGTTGCCCGGGGTGTTGTTGAGCGTCGCAAAATCGAGCACGGTCGAGCAGAGGATCACCCCGTTGAGGTACACGCCCTGGCCGACCAGATCCTCGGCCAGGACCGCCGAGCGCGTCGTGCCGTAACTCTCCCCGAGCAGGAACTTCGGGGATTCGAAGCGATCATTGCGCTGCACGTAGCGCTCGATGAACTGCGTGAACGCGCGCGCATCCCCGTTGATCCCGTAGAACATCTTCGGTTTGCCGACACCGACGATGCGGCTGTAGCCGGTCCCGACCGCGTCAATGAAGACCAGATCGGTCGCCCCGAGGATGCTGTAAGCGTTCGGCACCAGCCGGTAAGGCGGCTGCTCGCGCCCGATCTGACCCGGTGCCGGCCATTCGATGCGCCGCGGGCCGAAACCGCCGATGTCCACCAGCGCGGAGGCAAATCCGGGTCCGCCGTTGTAGGCGAAAGTCACCGGACGCTTGCCCGGGTCGCGCACGCCGTCCTTCGTGTAGGCGACGTAGAACATGCTGGCGGTCGGCTTGCCCTGCTTGTTCTTCAGGATGATCGTGCCGGCGGTCGCCGTGTAGCGGATGCGCTGACCGCCGATCACGACGCTGCCGTGGGTGATCGAGGTGCGGGCCTTGGGCACGGCGAGCGCGTGCGGAGTCGGTGCGGGGGCGCGCGGTGCGGCCAGGCCCACCGCCGGCAGCGCGAGCGCCAAACTTGCGAGAGACAGGACGAGGGTACGGTGCATGCGGATGAGTCCTCCAGAGGCTGCCGGTGGCGAGACGGCCAGGGGAGCGCCGCAGCCGCCCGGGCGGGTCCGGATGGCCCGCACGAGTCGCGCATGCTAGCGCGCGCCGCAGCGCAAATCGAGCGTGTGCCCCTCAGCGCTGTGCCGCGGTGTGGTATTCGCGGCGGATTTCGCCAAGATCAGCCGCCGGTGCGGGGTATTTGAGATTCATCGCCTCGAGGCGCTCGACGACGATGCGGGCGATGGCGAGATTGCGGAACCACTTGTGATTCCCCGGGATGACGTACCACGGAGCGTGCCCGGTGCTGCAGCGCGAGAGCGCATCCTCATACGCGTGCTGGTATTGCGGCCAGAACTTGCGCTCGGCGTAGTCCGCGACGCTGATCTTCCAGTGCTTGCTCGGATCCTCGAGTCGCACCTTGAACCGCGCCAGTTGCTCCTCGCTCGAGATGTGCAGGTAGAACTTCAGGATCGCGACGCCATCGTCGGCGAGGTTGCGCTCGAATTCGTTGATCCGAGCATAGCGCTCCATCCAGACGGTCTT
>JAPTUI010000475.1 GCA_028067895.1 Pseudomonadota bacterium
TGTTGATCGCAACGATATACTTCGAAGAGCTCATCCCCGCGATATGCTGGACGGCTCCGCTGATTCCCACGGCGACATAGAGATCGGGCGCCACTGTGGCGCCGGATTGACCGACCTGCAGGGTGTGAGGAATCCAGCCCAGCTCAACGATGGACCGAGAGCCCGCCAGAACGCCGCCCAACTTCCCGGCAAGTTCGCGCAGCATATCCAGGTTAGCCGGTTCCCGGCAGCCGCGTCCCGCCGCAACGATGACCCTGGCCTCATCGATTCTTTCACAGAGGCTGCCCCCCACTCCTATCTTTTCATCAATTCGGGTGCGGATTACAGCTTTATTCAGCTTTACGGGAAATTCCTCCATTCTCACCGGACGCCCCTGGTCCCCGTGTCCGGCCCGAAAAACATTGGGGCGCACCGTGGCCATTTGCGGTCTGCTGCAGGGAGTAATGATGGAGGCCATGATATTGCCTCCAAAAGCGGGCCGCGTCTGAAGTAATTGACCGCTTTCATCGATGTCGAGGCTTGTGCAATCGGCGGTCAGGCCGAGCTTGAGACGGGCGGCGATTCTCGGCGCCAGGTCTCGTCCGTTGGGTGTCGCCCCGAACAGAAAGATCGATGGGCGCTCTTTGGCGATGATCCCCGCCAGAACATGGGCAAAGCCATCGGTCGTATAGCTGTCAAGCAAGCTATGACCGGCGCGGATGATTCGGTCGGCCCCGTGATGCGCGAGACTTTCGATGGAGGTCAGCCGCTCACCCCCCAAGACCACAGCCACCAGGTCTTCGCCCAGCCGGTCGGCCAGTGCCCGTCCCCGGGTCAACAGCTCATAGGCAACCTTCCTGGGAATCAATCCGTCATGCGAGCTTTCGCATTCAGCCCAGATAAAGACACCTCTGTACCGGGCCAGTTCTTCCGCTGAGGCCTGCTTTCGCTCCAAGGTTATCGCTTTTCGGGGACATACATTGACGCAGGCCCCGCACAAGTTGCACAGTTCGTTGGCCTCAGCGAGGTCGTAAACCACCGTTATGGCGCCGAAGGGGCAGGACTTCTCGCAAAGCCCGCACCCATCGCATCGGGTTGGGTCAAATTTGAGCACGGCGTTCTCCCCGGCTATATGAAACCTTCCGCACGCAGGAATTCAATGATCGCGTGAGCCGCATCAAGGGCCTCAAGACCTTCCACTTTCCGTCCGGATTTCCTGACGCAGGGCGGGAAGACCCTCACCACCCGGGTATAGGACCCTTGCAACCCCAGTTGTGATTCATCCAGGAGCAGGTCGTCCGCATTCACCAGCCGAAAGGGTTTTCCGCGCGCAGCCACTATATCGGCAAAGGAAGGCATGCGGCGCAGCATCTCTCCTTTGACAACCGAGACCAGGGCGGGCATTCTCGCGGTCACAATTTCATAGCCGTTCTCGCTTTCGCGCCTGACACGCACCCGCCGCCCGATGGAGGCAACTTCCATGTCCACCGCGTAGGTAATCTGCGGAATGCCGAGAATTTCAGCCACTTCAGGTCCCACCTGGGCCGTGTCTCCATCGATCGCTTGTTTGCCTGTCAAAATGAGGTCAAAATCCGGGGACACCTTTTTGACGGCGGACGCCAGAGTCAAAGCCGTCGCCCAAGTGTCGGCCCCTGCGAATTTTCTATCGCACAGGAGCACCGCTTCGTCGGCGCCCAGATCGAGACAGCGCATCAGGGCGGAGCGGCCATCGGCGAGGATCGCCTCGCGCACAGCTGGATCGAGGTTCGGCGCGGGTGCGATCTCAACGACCTTCTGGTGGCGGCGCTGCAGGGAACAGTCACGCTCGTAGAGATGGATCGTCTCACCGCCCGAGTCGGCGAGGATCTGCACCTCGATGTGGCGGGGACGCAGCACCGCCTGCTCGATGAACATCGACGGGTCGCCGAAGGCCGCCTGCGCCTCGCGCATGGCCGACTCAAGCGCCGGACGCAGCTCCTCGCGCGTCTCGACGCGACGCATGCCGCGGCCACCGCCGCCAGCGACCGCCTTGGTGAAGACCGGAAAGCCGATCTCGTCGGCGGCGTGAAGCAGCGTCTGCATGTCGGTGGTGGCGGGGCTCGAGGCGAGCACCGGCACGCCGGCGGCGATCGCGTGCTGCTTGGCTGTGACCTTGTTGCCGGCGCGCTCGAGCACCTCCGGCGTCGGCCCGATGAAGGTCAGGCCGGCGTCGACCGCGGCCTGTGCGAGCTCCGGGCTCTCCGACAGAAACCCATATCCCGGATAGATCGCGTCGGCGCCAGAGAGCCTGGCCACGCGGATGATCTCGCCGATGTCCAGGTGCGCGCGGATCGGGTGGCCGCGCTCGCCGATCAGATAGGCCTCATCGGCCTTCTGGCGGTGCAGCGAGGCGCGATCCTCCCAGGTGTAGACGGCGACCGTCCGCACCCCGAGCTCGTACGCTGCCCGGAACGCCCTGATCGCTATCTCACCACGGTTGGCGACGAGGATCTTCTCGAACACAGACTGGTTCATATCAAGCATCGCCCCGCCGTGGTGGCAGCGGATGTCACACCAGCGGCTTCAAGGCTGCTCGGCAGGCGGCTCCTTGGCCGTAACCTGGCGCTCGATGCGCCGGTCCGGCACAAGCCAGATCAGCGCGACCGCGACATAGACCGCGAGACCGAGCCAGCGATCGGCGAAGGTGAGACCGATACCGAGGCAGTAGAGCAACGGCGAGAGCTTGCCCTTGGTGTCAGCCCCGAGCGCCTTGCGCAGCTTGGAGTCGGGGTCCTGCGCATGGACGAGCGTCGACTGCAGGATGTAATAGGCAGCAGCGGCGGCCAGCAGCACGATCCCGTAGGCCGCGACCGGGATCGCCGGAAACCGGTAGGCGCTCATCCAGGCGGTGCAGAACGGGATCAGCGACAGCCAGAAGAGCAGGTGCAGGTTCGCCCACAGCGCCCTGCCCGTGACGCGTGAGACGGCCGCCAGCATGTGGTGGTGGTTGTTCCAGTAGATCCCCAGGTAGATGAAGCTGAGCGCGTAAGCGAGCAGCGCTGAGAGCTCCCGGCCGAGCGCCTGCCAGGAGGCGCCGTGCGGCGTGTGCAGCTCAAACACCATGATCGTGATCAGGATCGCGATCACGCCGTCGCTGAAGCTCTCCACCCGGCCCTTGGACACAGCGAGAGCCTAACGGCGTCGGGGCGGCGCTCGCGGGCGTAGTATCTCGTCCGTGTCCGGCGCGCTCGACCTCACCCGTTTTGAGGTTCTCAGCTT
>JAPTUI010000600.1 GCA_028067895.1 Pseudomonadota bacterium
GAGCGCCACAGCCCGAAAAGTGCGCGGATTGCAGATGTGGCGCGCCAGACCCCGCCGCTCGAAGCCGGTGCCAACGCGCCTGACCGGTAGGTCGAATTACTATACAGACCGCATCGGCATGCAGCTCAGGTGTCCGCTGTCCGTCGGGTTTTCCCCACGAGAGACTGCGTTGCCTATCCTACTTGTAGTCGCCGGCCGGTTGCCAAGGGCCAACCGGTCGCCAAATCATGTTGAGTGGCACGCCGGTGCGCGCAGCGTCAATCACGGATCCAAGAAACCCCGCATTGGTCCTGATTACCTGGGCAAGCTCGCGCGGTGCCGAATTCACTCCGCTCTTGCTGAGGAAGCCTCGCCACTGCGAGAGCTTCGTGCCCAGCGCGGCGAATTCTGGCGTCAGTGCAAGCGGCAGTGACTCGGGAATCGGCGTGCGCCGGCGCTCAAACGTTGCCCGCACAGCCGCAGCGAGCACGTCTCCGCTGAAACGACGCTGTTCAGCGAGCGCGTATATGTCGAAAAAGTCGCGCATGCGGCTATTGGCTTCGCCGAGTTCCACCATGGCGTGCAGCTTCTCCGCAATCGCAGTCTCAGGCCGGTATACGCGCAGTCGTGGCGGCGGAAACCCGAGCAGTGAAGGGTATTCCAGCCATTCGGGTGCCGGCACAATGGCATCCCCGATACCGACGTCAACCTGTACATGGAGTCGGGCGTTGCCCAACCGGGCCTTGACGGTACCTCGCATGCCGCCGTAGGCGTCGGCCGGCCGGATCGGTGAGACGTCAATGGAGGAGACGAGAAATTCCAGACCATCAGGCTCTAGCGGGACAGCACAGACGTTTTGCAGGATTTGCGTCAGTGAGTCCTGCGATAGATCACCGAATCCGAGCAGGTCGGCATCGCGGGTCGGGCGGATGGTCTCACCGAGCCAGACCAGCATTAGAAGGGCGCCCTTGAGAATGAACCTTTCGGCGTAGGGAGACCGCGAAAGCCGGTACAGGAAGCATTCGGTGCCGTAGCGGGCGAGGACCACATTGGTATCGATGCCGCTCGCCTTTGCATGCTGCACCAGACGCGCCTGCACGGAAGCGGGAAGACCTTCGCTCGCAGCGTTCATGCGGCGAGGGCCTCAAGGTAGGGCGTCATGACTCGCTCTACGCGACAGATCCGCGCATAGCGATGGATCTCCGCCATGGCAAAGCGGCGAAGTCGCCAAGCGTCGCGCAGCGCTTCGAGGGCGACGTCGAGGCCGATCTTATTGCGGTACTTGAAGAGATCGGCGATGGTCTTGGCCACGCTGAAGACCTGCACTACCTGACCCTCGATCTCGTGAGTCTCGATGCCTTCGGTCAGCGCCGGTCCGCTGAAACGCACAACGTGCAGAGGAGGGTAGTCAAGCGTCGGCCGGCGAGCGCGCCGATCTATGGCAATCCAGATCGCGTGGGGTAGCTGTGTACCGATTTGATGAAAGCTGAGAGCGGACAGGAGACAGACGACGGCTTTGGGCGCCGCAGAGGCCACTACGGCGAGTCCGTGATGCTCCGTGACCGGTGCTTGCGGCACGCGGTATTGCCCTGGTGCCACTCGCTCGAGCGCGCCGTCGCGAACCATGCGGCTTAGGGCCTGGGTGTGAATGCCGGCCGCGTAGACGGCCTGCCGGGATACCGACCCGTGACGTCGCGCCAGCCGGAGGACCTTTTGCGAGGACTTCTGAGCCATGTGGCGAATTGTAGGCACTTCTGAATATATGTCAACAAAAGGCCACATCCAGCTCGTGTCTTCGTCTTATTGATGACGCGATCCGCCCGTGGTCGCGACCTGTCTGCTCGAAGGAGTTGCGGGCAGAATTGAGACCTTCCGATTCGGGTGGCGGTGACCCCAACAAGATGACAGTGATCGGCCACAGGAAGGCCACTCATCCGGCGCTCGCCGCGCTTGCAATGCCTGTATTTTGATCTCACAATGACCGCCGGATTTGGGGTTGTTCCCGATCGGCGATTGGCCTCGGCGTCATGCTGGGGCCTTTTGCTATCTAGGGGAAACTTCGAGCCGCTACTTCGGTAGTTATCAGCGGACGAACGGCTGCCGCCGCTATGCGGTTACTCAAAGGTCACGGACACCGCGCCAGCCTCGTCGTGATCCAGTGTTTGCCGGACGACGATCTGAGCGTTTTGTCCGAGTTGTGTGAGGCAGTTCACCAGTTTGCGCTCGGAGAATCCGTGGAATTGGCCCCGAAGCAACTTCGATAGCATCGGCTGTGGGATGCCTAGCGAGGTTTTAACCTGGGCCTGGGTTATCCTCCTCTCTGCCAGAAGATCGGCGATTTTGCTGACGAGCTGAGCTTTGATGAGCATGCGATCGGGGTGGCGATAGCCGAGGTCGGCGTAGACATTGAGCACCCCGTGGGTATGGCTTTCCTGCTCACGCGAACGGGCTTTCATGCCGATCTGCCAGGCTGCTGATCTTTCCGCTGTTTCATCACGGTCCTTGAACGAGAAGTCTTCCGTGCGATCCTGCCGTGTTTCGTGGCCTGAAGGATATCTCCACGTCCTCCCCGAGTGCCGTTATGAATCTCATGAGTCGCTCGACAGAAAAGCCGTCGAGGCGGTAATTCTTGAGCGCGGAGATCTTCGGCTGACTGACGTTCAGCCGAGCCGCCGCCGTAACCTGATTGAGCCGCTGGGCGGACACCATTCGGTTAATCTTCACTGCGAGGCGCACTTTTGTATCGAGATCTTCCGCATCGGGGAGCCCGAGGTCCGCAAATACGTTGCCGGAGCTCGCCTCGACCGGGATACGCTTACCTGTTCGCTTTTCCATATCATATCTCGTATTCGCGCTGCGCAGCCTTCAGGCGCTGTGAGACTAGACTGATATCGGACTTTGCGGTCTTGATACCTGTCGGTGACTTCTTCTGAAAGCAGTGCAGCACGTAGACTGCTTTGGCGAACTTCACCGTATAGATTGCGCGAAACATATCGCCATCGAAATCCTGGACCACCTCGAGAACGCCGGGTCCCTCGCCCTTCCATGGCTTGGCGGACGGGTGCTTGCCACCATACTGGGCTATCCCAAGGGCGATGCCGATGCCGCGTATGGCGGGTTCCGGCATGGCAAGCAGATCCTTTTTCGGGCTCTTCCGGGTTTAGTGTGGGTGAAATTGTTGGATAGAGAGGCGCAACCTTCGGTATTCATAGGCTTTTGTGGCCTTGGCTTGACCGAAAAATCTGGCATGATTGCT
>JAPTUI010000315.1 GCA_028067895.1 Pseudomonadota bacterium
GTGCTTGCCCTCACGACCATGCTTTCGATGAAGCTCATTGGTTTTCTCATGCTGATGGTGCGCAGCGAAGTGGTCAGCCAGATCCTAGGGCTCCTCGTCATTGAGAACGGCATCTTCCTCGGCTCTCAGATCCTGGTGCCGGGCATGCCGCTGCTGATCGAGCTGGTGATCCTCTTTGACCTGCTGGTGGTGGTGGCCTGCTTCGGCGTGCTCGTACGCTACCTCACCCTGCATGCCGGCACCACGAGCACTCGGGAGTTGACGAGGCTGGTCGGATGAGTCCGGCGATTGTAGTGGCCGTCATTCTGCTCTCGCCGCTCGCCGCGGCCGCAGGTTGCCAGCTCATCCGCTCGCCGCGCGTCGCCGAGTACCTGAACCTTGCCGCCTCCGCGATTGTCTTCTTAGCGGTACTGCGGCTTCTGCCCATTGCGCTCGACGGCCCTTACACGCTGCTGCGTGGCTACCTCCTCGTCGATCCGCTGGGTGCGTGGGTGCTCCTGTCAGTCGCAGCCGTCTATCTCCTCGCCTCGCTGTATGCGATCGGATACATGCGCGCGCTTCATGCGCCGGGGCGCCTGCACCGCTTCTACGCCCTGTTCGCGGGATTTGCGCTGACGATGCTGCTTGGACCGCTGATGAACAACATCGGGGTCTATTGGATCGCGATCGAGCTCACCACGCTGGTGAGCACCTTTCTCGTAGGGTTCGAGAAAACACGCGAGAGCATCGAGGCGGCCTGGAAATATATCGTGGTGGTCTCAGCGGGCATCAGCCTCGCGCTGCTCGGCATCATCCTGTATTACTGGGGCGGCAGCCTCATCTTGGGGCCAACTTATGCTCTGACGTGGGCCACTCTGCGCTCGGTCGCACCGAACCTCAACCCTACGATCGCGCTGACGGCCTTTTTGCTCGTGTTCATCGGCTTCGGCACCAAGGTGGGGCTTGCCCCCATGCACACCTGGTTGCCGGATGCGCACAGCGAAGGTCCGGCGCCAGTCTCGGCGATGCTCTCCGGCGCGCTGCTCAACACCGCAATGATCGGCATCGTGCGCTTCATCCAGGTGACCGACGCGGTGCGCCTCGGCGCGCTGCCCCGAACGGTGGTGGTGGCGATCGGGGCGCTCTCGCTCGCAATCGCCGCACTCTTCATCACTCGACAGACAGACGTCAAGCGGCTGATGGCCTACTCCAGTGTCGAGCATATGGGCGTCATGACGCTCGGGTTCGGCTTCGGCGGACCGTTAGGGGTCGCGGGGGCGCTCTATCACATGCTCAATCACTCGTTGAACAAGTCGCTGATGTTCTTTGGCTCCGGTAATGCCATGCACGCCTTCCACAGCAAGCGCATCGGGCGCATCCATCACGTGCTCTCGGTCATGCCCATTGCCGGGGTGCTGTGGTTGGCCGGCGCGGTGGCCATCACCGGCGCACCGCCCTTCGGGCTGTTCCTCAGCGAGTTCACGATTCTGCGCGCCGGCCTCGCCGGTCCCAACGCCTGGGCGGTATTCGTCATGCTGGCGCTGCTGGTCGTGATCTTCGTCGGCTTCCTCAACCACTTCCGCGCGATGTACTTCGGCGAGAACCCGCAGGTTGCAGCCGCCACCGCTCGCTGGCAGCCGAACGCGGCGGATCGCTTCTGGTGCGTGCTGCCGATGTGGTTGGCGCTCATACCGCTCCTCGCCATGGGCCTGTGGTGGCCGAGCGCGTTCAGCCATTACTTCGCGGTCATCGCCGTGCAGCTCAGCGGAGGCGCTCGATGACCGGGTCGCCCCTCTCGGTCACCCGCGAAGACATCGCGCCGGCGGAGCTTGCGGCGCGCTGCGCGGCGGCTCTCGGCGCGGGGGCGCGCATGCAGTTCATGTACGCTTGGTTCCCTCCGGGTTCCGAAGCACCTGAGCTGCGCTATGTGCTGCATCCGGGCCGCGGCCAGCCGCCGCACGTCTGGCGCTGCCGTCCGGGCATGGAGCCGCCACAGAGCTTAGCGCCCGCCGCACCACTCCTGTCCTGGTACGAGAGGGAGACGACCGACCTGTGCGGGATCGCCTTCCGAGATCAGCCCGTTCCAGAGCCGTTGGTGCTGCTGCCCGGCGCTGCGGCCGAGCGCCCCCCCTTGATGCCCGGACCACTGCCGCACCTGAGGTACACGCCCTCACCGCGCTCCCTGCCGGAACTCGCCGGCACCACGCCCGAGGATGTTCAGCTGCTGCCCTTCGGACCCGTCCGGGCCGACGTGCTGGAGTCGACCCAGCTCGCCTTCTATTACATCGGCGAGGCGATCCTGCACTACCAGCCGCAGCTTTTTTTCAAGCACCGGGGGATGGAGAAGCGCTTCGAAGGTCTCGCCCCGACGCTCGGCACCATTCTCGCCGAACGCGTCTCCGGGGTCGGCAGCGTGGCACATGCTCTCGCCTACTGTCACGCCTTGGAGGCTGCGTCACGGTGCGAAGTGCCGCCTCGCGCCTCCTGGCTGCGTGTATTACTCGCCGAACTGGAACGGCTTTACAACCACCTGCATTACCTCGGATATCTGTGTCATACGACCACGCTCAAGGTCGGTGAGGCACAAGGGAGGTACCTCGAGGAGCTCGCCAAGCAGCTCAACTGCCGGGTCAGCGGGAGCCGGCTGCTGCGGGGGCTCATCGTCCCCGGCGGTTTGCGGCGCGAGCCTACGCTGGTGACGCTCGCTGAGGACCTTGTCCGAATCGAACACGAATTTGAACGTTACGCGGACCAGTTGGCCGCAACCAGCAGCCATCTCGACCGGCTGATCACCACCGGGGTGCTCGGCCGGCAGCTCGCGTTCGATCAAGGTGCCACGGGGCCGGTGGAGCGGGCTTCGGGAATCGATCGCGACTCGCGGCGTGACCAACCCTACGGGGCCTACAGCGAGTTGCCCCTGTGCGTTGCAGTGAGGGACGGCGGTGATGCCCACGCCCGCCAACAGGTGCGCGTCGAGGAGATCACCCGCAGCATCGCCCTGATCCGTGCCGTCCTCGACGGGCTGCCCGAGGGCTCGCTGCGAACCGACTGCCGCTCCCCGTCGGGCGGCGAAGGGTTGGGCTGGGCCGAGACGCCGCGCGGCACCGCGTACTACGCAGTGCATATCGATACCGCGGGCCGGCTCGCCCGGGTCAAGATCAAATCACCCAGCTTCTCGAACTGGCGCGTTTTCCCCTACACCGTGCATGGCACGAACATGATGGACTACGCGATCAACGAAGCGAGCTTCGG
>JAPTUI010000452.1 GCA_028067895.1 Pseudomonadota bacterium
GAATGTGGATCTTCCGCGTGCTGATGTCGACGCGGGCCGCGCGACTATCCGCGCCGCACATCGAGGCGTTGAATGCGGTCCCCATCGAATTTTACGGGTCCGATAGGCGGCTGCGCGCGATCATTGATGCATGGAAGGCATACTTCGATCATCTGAATTGTATTAGTTTCGACTTGATCGGACACCCGCCTTGAAAAGGGCGGGGTTACCCGGTTCAATGGTTGTTACCACGCAATCAATGAACCTTAATGGGAGTAACCCCGCATGAATCTTGTAAATCAAAGCATCATCAAGCACAAGGTCGGCCTGCTGAATCTGGCCGAGGAGCTCAAGAACGTCTCGCAGGCGTGCCGGATCATGGGGGTGTCGCGTGACACCTTCTACCGGGTCAAGGAAGCCAAGGATAGCGGCGGCTTGGAAGCGCTGCTGCATAAGGATCGGCGCCGTCCGAATGTGAAGAACCGCGTAGACGAGGTGGTCGAGGAGGCAGTGCTGGCCTTTGCGCTAGAGAATCCTGCCGCCGGCCAGGTTCGAGTCTCGAACGAGCTGCGCAAGCGCAATATCCACGTCAGCCCGACTGGAGTGCGCTCAGTATGGCTGCGCCATGGCCTGCAGACCTTCCGGCTGCGTCTGGGGGCCCTGGAGAAGAAGTCCGCCGAGGAAGGCCTGGTGCTCACCGAGACCCAGGTGGCGGCCCTGGAGCGAAAACGCGAGGAGGAGCAGCAAATTGGAGAGATCGAGACCGCCCACCCGGGGTATCTCGGCTCGCAGGATACCTTCTACGTCGGGAACATGAAGGGGGTGGGCCGAATCTACCAGCAGACGTTCGTCGACACGTACGCCAAGGTGGCGTTTGCCAAGCTGTACACGACCAAGACCCCGATTGCGGCGGCCGACATGCTCAATGACCGAGTGCTACCGTTCTACCAGGAGCACGAAGTGCCATTGCTGCGGGTGCTGACTGACCGCGGGAGCGAGTATTGCGGTCGGATCGAGCAGCACGACTACCAGCTGTATCTGGCCGTGAATGACATCGACCACACGCGCACCAAGGCGCGCTCGCCGCAGACCAATGGCATTTGCGAGCGCTTCCACAAGACGATCCTGAACGAGTTCTACCAGGTCGCCTTCCGCAAGAAGATCTACGCGACGATGGAGGAGCTGCAGGAGGATCTTGACGCATGGCTGCTCGTGTACAACCATGAGCGCACGCATCAGGGCAAGATGTGCTGTGGACGGACGCCGATGGCGACGTTCGAAGACGGCAAACAAATCTGTCGGGAGAAGATGATCGCGTAACTTCACCTGACAGACAGGGCCGGCGAACCGGGTAACTGTCAGATCGAGTCGAGGCTAGTACATCTGAATACGGAGTCCGCGAACCAAGATCTCTGGAATCAGAAGTGGACCGAGTTGTTCGTCGAGCTTCTGCACCTGATATCGCAGTTCCTTGGCTATGAGTTCAGTCGCGTCGAGATCGCCAAAGAGGTCTACGCACCCAAAGGTCACGCCGTGATCGAATCGGACCAGGAGATCATCCGACGCGGCCTGGCCGATATGTTTTTGGGCAAGATCGCTATCCCGATGGACGTGAAAAGCTTTCCGGTCACACAAGACGCCGTGCGCGAACAAGATGCGCTACGCCAGGCGCTTCTCAAATGGGTGAGCGGAGAGGCTACTGTTGGAGTCGAGATCAAGACCGGCGGGATGAGAGAGCCGCCATAGGAAACGCGGAACCACACACAATGCCGATAGGAGCATCGTGGTGGTCACATGGTTCTTTCAGCTCATTGGGCTGCGGCCATGCAAACCTTGCTATGCCGCGATCACAAACTGGGCCAATGAAATGATGAGTAATCACGCAGCCACCGAGACCGTCTTATGGCTAAACACGGGAGGGCTCGCGTTGGGGGCTATCGGTGCCATCCTGTTGGCACTATTCACAAAGGTCTTCATAACGATCCAGCCCGATGGCTCTCAACAATGGGGACCGCCGAATGGGATGCCCAATGAAGAATGGAGGGAGAACAACCGCCGGCTGAGAAGAATGCAAAACTACGTGATCCCAGCCGGTTACGTGTTCATAGTGATTGGATTCTGTGCGCAGCTGTTGGCGCTTTGGCTTCCCGCACTTGTTGCAGCGCTAGAGCGTGTCGCGGAGTAGCAGCACTCAGTCGCTGGCGATCTCAAACGTCCAGACCATGGCGGGCGACGCGATTACCAGCGCGAGGAGTTCATCCAGTAAGTCAAACGCGAGCATAGCGAATCAGAGATCGCGCCGCACGGAACGGCCGATCGCTTACGTCCCGGCCCTCTGCAGCGCGCGATACAGTGTCACACGCCCGACGCTGAGCAGCGCTGCGACATCCTGCACCCGCTGCCCACCCTCGATCAGCTGCCTTGCATGCACGATCTGCGGCGCGGAGAGCTTCGGCTTCCTTCCGAACTTCACGCCCCGCCGCTGCGCGGCCTTGACGCCGGCGCGCGTGCGCTCGGTGATGAGCGAGCGCTCGAGCTCGGCGAGCACGCCGATCATCTGCCACATGGCCCTCCCCGTCGCGGTATCCGTGTCGATCGCCTCGGTGAGCGAGCGGAACTTCACCCCCCGGTGCTTCAAGTCATCGAGCATGTGGATGAGATCCCGCAGACTCCGCCCCAGCCGGTCGAGCTTCCAGACGATGAGCGTATCGCCAACCTGCAGCGTCTTCAGGCACTTGACGAGGGCAGGGCGCTGCGCCGTTGCCCCCGATATCCCTTCGTCCTTGAACACAGTCCTGCAGCCGGCCTTCTTTAGTGCGGCGAGCTGCAGAGCCGGATTCTGATCCTCGGTCGAGACGCGCGCGTAGCCGTATTTCATGAGCGGCACGGCGCGGTGGATGGACGTCGGGGCTGGTAGGATCTCGGCAGATGGGTAGGCAAGGGAATCACCTCGCGTCCTGCGGCCACCCGAACAGCTCGCACAGCAGCCGCTCGGATTCCCGTGCGCCCTCCTCGGTGAGCAGTACCGAGTGCGCCTTGCTGACCGGATCGGTGATGTAGCCGTGCTCGTGCAACCGGTTCATGACCGCCCAGTCGAACCCCTTCCAGACCCGGTATCCATCGTGCCGGCCGAGGGAGAGCAGCGCCAGGACGGCCTGATCGATCTTGTCGGTATCGAGTTCCATGATGGACCTCACGAGGGATGCTCGGCGATGTCCCCGTTGTCCCAGAACGTGCCTTCCCACCC
>JAPTUI010000547.1 GCA_028067895.1 Pseudomonadota bacterium
CCGATCTATCGCCGCGCGCTGTGCATCCGGCGGCGCGCACAGATCCACGATCACCTGCGGGGCTCCCTTGGCCACGCGCACCTTGCGCCCCTGGTAGTGCGCTTCGGCCTCCGTCCGCTTGCTGACGGGATCGAATGGCCGGAATGCCGAGACCGAGTAGGCCTCGAGCGTGCCGGCTGGCAGGGACGCAGCCAGGATCGCCGCATCGATGGCATCGGGTGCCTCGCGCCGAGAGGCGAGTGTCGCGGCAGTGAGCACCTCCTCGCGACTGACGCCCGGCGCCGGTTCGACGGTGCCGAGGGTCAACTCGTTGCGCGTCAGCGTGCCGGTCTTGTCCGAGCACAGCGTGTCCATGCCGGCGAGTTCCTCGATCGCCACCAGGCGAGAGACGATCGCCTTCAGCCGGGCCAGGCGCTCGGCGCCCACCGCGAGAGTCACCGACAGCACGGCCGGCAGCGCGACCGGGATGGAGGCCACGGCCAGAATCAGCGCAAACTGCAGCATCTCGAGCAGCGCGTTGTGCTGGAACAGCCCTGCGATGACGATCACGACCACCAGAGCCGCGGTGGTAAGGATGAGGAAGTTGCCGATGCGCAGCACCGCGCGCTGAAAATGCGAGACCGCACCGGCCTGCTCGACCAGGTGCGCCGTCCGTCCGAAGTAGGTGTTCATGCCGGTGGTGCTCACCACCGCCGTCATCTCGCCCTGGCGAGCGATGGAGCCCGAATAGGCCGTTTCGCCGCGTTTCTTCTCCACGGGCAGCGACTCACCGGTGAGCGCCGACTGATCGACGCTGAGATACTCTCCCTCGAGGAGCGTCACATCCGCCGGCACGATGTTGCCGCTCTTCACGGTGATCAGATCACCCGGCACCAGCAGCCGCGCGGCGATGTCGCGCCAGACGCCATCGCGCTTGACGCGCGCGTTCAGCGCGAGCCGCTGCTTCAACGCCTCGATGGCGGTATCGGCCTTGAACTCCTGCCAGAACCCGACCCCGGCATTGATGAAGAGCATCAGCAGGATGACGGCGAGGTCCTCCCAGTGCCCGAGGAGCGCCGAGAGCACGGCGGCCGCCTCGATCATCCCGGGAATCGGACCCCAGAAGAACCCGATGATCCGCTTGAAGATTCCGACATGCTGCTCACGCAGTACGTTCTCGCCGTACTGTGCGAGTCGGCGCTCGGCTTCCGCCTCGCTCAAACCCGCCGCCGTCGCACCATTCGGCACGGCCGCAGCTTCGCTTGCCCGGGTATCCATCTCGGTTCCTTCACGGCGCGGCACTGGCAAACCAGCGCGGGACGGTGCACCGCGCTATCGTGCCGCAAGACTTTGAAGGTTGATGCCTCTCCCAACCGCCGGCAATCCGCACATGTGCGGATCCGCCCGCACGGGCGGGTTGCTCACAGCCGTCCGGGCAGGTGCAGTTCGAAGCGCGCCCCGCCGAGCGGCGAGGTGTCGAGTGCCAGGGTGCCGCCATAGAGCTCGACGGTTTCACGCACCATGGCCAGACCGAGCCCGTGGCCGGGCACTGTCTCGTCGGTGCGCACGCCGCGCTCGAGCACACGTGCCCGATTCTCCGCCGAGACCCCCGGTCCATCGTCCTCGACGATGACGGCCATGTTCTCCTGGACGGCACCGGCTGGATCGATCGAGACGGTCAGGCGAACCCGCTGCGTGCACCATTTGCAGGCATTGTCGAGCAGGTTCCCGAGCATCTCCATCAGGTCGGCCCGGTCGCCGACGAACTGGCTCGCAGCCGGCACGGCGAGCTCGAGCAACAGGTCCTTGTCGCGATAGACCTTCAGCAGCGCGGCGCGCAGGTCGGTCGCCACGGGCGCGACCGCCACGGGCGCCTGCCCGAGCAGGCCGCCCCCGGAGGCCGCCGCGCGCTTCAGCTGATGTTCGATGATGTCGCTCATGCGGTCGATTTCTGAACCGATCGCCTCGCGCGCCTCGGCCGCCCCGGGCAGCGCCGCACGCATGACCGCCAAGGGCGTCTTGAGGCTGTGCGCGAGATTGCCGAGCGTATCTCGGTAGCGTGCCAGACGCTTGCGCTCCCCGATCAACAGCGCATTGAGATGGCGCGCCACCCCGCTGAGCTCCCGCGGGTAGCCCCCGCCGAGCACCTCATCGCGCCCCTCTTCGACCTGGTGGATCTCGCGCTCGAGCCGCCGCACCGGCGCCAGCACCGCACGCAGCAGTACCGCGAGCGTTGCCAGCAGAAGCGACATCAGGACGGTGAACCACAGCACCATGCGGCGACGAAACTCCCAGAGCTGCTGCTCGTAGGGCGTCAGGCTCACCGCCACGCTGAAGGTGATCGGTCCGCTCGCGCCCGGATCATCCGCGAACGACACGCCGCGGCTCTCGACGGCGAGCCGCCGATGCCCGGCCATCGTGTAGGAGAAGGTGCGCGCGCCTTGCGGCAGCAGCGGCCCGAAGCTCACCTCGGCATCGGCTGTCGAGGGCGATGTCCACTGGTGGCGCGCGGAGCGGATCGCCGCATAGAGCCCCGAGCGCGGCGTCGCAAAGCGCGAATCGAGCGCCGAGAGCGGTGCCACGTAACCTTTTTTCGGCTCGCGCTCGGCGGCGGCAATGAGCGCGATGATCTGCGAGTCGAGCAACTCGTGCAGCGAGTGATCCGAGAGGGTGCGAAAGCCGTGATCGAGCACCAACGTCATGACGCCGAAGAACAGCGCCAATGGCACCGCCACCGACAGCAACAGCCGCTGGCTGAGGGAGTTCACTGCGGCGCCTGCGCCGTCAGTCGCCCGACTGACGCGCCAGCGAGAAGCGGTAGCCGCGCCCGCGCAGCGTCTCGATCGGCTTGAGCTGCTCGTTGGGATCGAGTTTGCGGCGCAGCCGCCCGACGAGCACTTCGATGACGTTACTGTCACGCTCGAAGTCTTGATCGTAGAGCCGCTCGGTGAGCTCGGCCTTGGAGATCACCTCCCCGGCGCGCAGCATCAGATGCTCGAGGATGCGGTACTCGAAGGTGGTCAGTTCCACCGCCGCACCGTCGAGCGAGACGGTCTGCGCGCGCGTGTCGAGCGTGACCGGGCCGCATTTCAGTTCCGGGCTCGCCCAGCCGCCGGCGCGGCGCAGCAGCGCCTGCAGGCGCGCCAACACCTCCTCGAAATGAAACGGTTTCGCGACATAATCGTCGGCGCCGGCCTGCAGGCCCTCGACCTTGTCCTGCCAGTTGTCGCGCGCGGTGAGA
>JAPTUI010000327.1 GCA_028067895.1 Pseudomonadota bacterium
CGCACTGTCGATCTCCTCGGGCGGGACGTGCGCGTTGCGGGCTCGTGTCTCGCGCAGGGTTTCATCAAAGACCCTCCAGCGCACGGCTTCCTCGATGAACTTGGCGAGATCGCCCTTCTTCAAGCCGCGCTGCGCCAACAGCATGCGCACGGCCACATCTGTGTCCTTGGAGACTCGGACGGTCCACCTCACCGGCTGATCCATGGTCATTCCCATCGTTGCGTCTAGACGTCTAAGCGTCAGTATACACCCAGACAGCTACGCCGTTCCTATAGCCGCTTTCGCGCCAGACGGCCACTTCCTCGCGGATGCGCGCGACGAGGGGCGGCTCGAGCTTCTCGTAGGCGGTGGCGCGCAGCTCTTCCGCCGCCGGAAACCATAGCTCCGCAGGCGCCAGAACCTCATAGAGAGAGGTGGGACAGTTTGGTGAAGCGCCATGTGTGCGTTGCCCGACCCTACCGCCCGTTCACGGCCGCCCCCCGTTTCCACACCCCGACTGGGAGTCTTTGGCATGTCGCATCGATTCGTTCTGTAGTTGCTTTTCATGCGACACCACTGTTATTATGGACGCGGCAATATGTAACCGTCATGGCTAATACTAATACCGCGATGGCTGCCGATCCTACGCTGGTGACGGCGGAATCCCTGTCTGCCGTTGCGGACCCGACCCGCCGCATCCCCCCTGCTGACGCCGATGATATCGAGAAGATGGCAGAGGGTGCTGCCAAAATCCTGGAGATCGCGGTCAAGGCAGCGCTTGAGCCAGAGCAGCGCAAAGTCCTTCGGAAGTGGAACCTCCGCGAAGTAGCTGAGCTGCTGCGGGTGTCTCGCAAGACACTCGAGCGCGGTATCGACGAGGGGAAGCTGCCAGGCGGCGAGCGCAACTCTACTCGACGCCGGCTGTTCACTCTCGAGGAGATCCACAAGATCCAGGAGACGCTCGGGCTGCTGCCGTGGCGAGACCCTTCGGACTCGCCGGTCACCATCGCTGTCGCGAATTTCAAGGGTGGAGTGAGCAAGACCTCCACGGCGATCCATCTCGGGCAGTACTTCGCCTTGCGCGGCTATCGGACGCTGATGATCGATGTCGACGCGCAAGGCAGTCTCACCACCCTCTTCGGTCTGCGGCCCGACGCCGATGTGAAAATGGAGCATACGCTGGCGCCCTGGCTGTGGGGGCCGGGGGTGCGAGAGCCCAATCCGGAATGGACGGGAACGCTGGCGACGGCGATCCGGCCGACCTACTGGCACGGGCTCGATCTGATTGGCGCGAACCTGCATCTCTATGGGGCCGAATTCGCGCTTGCGAGCCGCCAGAATAGCGAACCGAATATGCGGTTCTACCGCGTGCTCTCGGATGGCATTGCCACAGTGAGCGATCGGTACGACGTCATCATCCTCGACACGCCCCCTTCCCTTTCCTTTCTCACGACAAATGCGATTTTCGCCGCGAACGGCATCGTGATGCCGGTGCCACCTGCGCTTATGGACTTCGCGTCGTCGGTGAGCTTCTTTCAGCTGCTCACGGAGCTGGTTCGCACGACGGATCAGAACGAGGCAGCGCCCAAGCGATTTGACTTCCTCGGACTGCTCATCTCCAAGTACGAGCCCAACAACCCGAACCACGTGGCCATTCACGATTGGCTGCGGGCGGCGTTTGCCAAGCGGGTGCTCGTCAATACCATGAGCCTGACGACGATCCTCAAGATTGGCGCCGATATCAAGACCGCCTATGAAATCGAGCGGTATGAAGGCGACCGCCGTACCCTCACCAGGGCGATCGAGTATCTGAACGGCGTGAACGGGGAGATCGAAGCGGTCGTGCGCGCGCAGTGGCCATCGAAGGCCGCCACCTCCGGCAAGGCTGCCCGCGGCCGAGGAGCGCCCGTGTGAGTAAGCGGAACGACATCGCGCGGCGGGTTCTGAGCGAGTTGCAACGGCAAGAGGCGGCTTCGGATGCTCCGCCGCGTACTGTACGTCCGCCGCGCACATTCATCGGGCAGGTCGGGGAGCAGATGACCCAGGGCTTTGCCGCGCGCGTGGAGGTGCTCGAGAAAGAACGGCGCGAAGGTGGGGTCATATTGACGCTCGATCCCAAGCGGATTCGGCGTGGCCCGCAGGCCAACCGGCACGCGCTCAGCCTCACCGATAGCGACGAGGAATTTGCCGCTCTCAAGAGAAGCCTGATTCGCGATGGGCAGATCATGCCGATCTCTGTGCGGGCAGTCTCGGATGATCCTGAGCACGATTACGAGGTTGTCTACGGGCATCGGCGCCATGAGGCGGCCTTGCAGCTGGACCAGCAGAGCCCGTTCACGATTCGGGCGGTGCTCGACTCGGCGGCACAAGATCCGGTAACCCTTGCGCTGCACATGTATCTCGAGAACGCGGCGCGCAAGGACCTCTCCGCATACGAGCTCGGAGCGATGTTCCGCGCGTGGCTGGATGCGAACATCTTTGACGCGCAGCAGGCAATTGCCGAAGCCACAGGGCTCGGCAAACCGACGGTCACGAAGTATCTGCAGGTGGCGAGCCTACCAAAGGCGGTTCTCGAGGCGTTCGGCGATCCGCGCGTGATCGCCGTACGCTGGGCCGAGATTCTGAGCGCAGCTCTGAAGGCAAACGAACCGGCCGTGCTGGCGGCGGCCAAGAAGATCGCTGATCGCACAGAGCGCCCAGCGCCCGAAGTGGTACTGCGGCAGCTCTCCGAGGCAGGTACTGCGCGCAAGCCCAAGCGTTCTGGCACACAGTCAGAGACTGTAAAGATCAACGGCCGCACGGCCTTCGCCTATTCGCTGCGCAATGAGAAGATCTCGATCCGCTTCGGCAAGCATGTCGATCGCGAGGTAGCGCGCGAACTCTCTGAGGAGATCAAGGAATTGCTCACGAAGCGGCTACATAGCCGGCTCGGGCGGGAGGGCGGACGGTGAGATCGGTGCTTCCAGTTTCACGCGTGAAACTCCGTGCTCGTAAGTGGAGGACCCGCGTCAGTTTCACGCGTGAAACTGACCCGCCACGGCACGGCAACCGCTTCCACAAAAACCCCGGGCAACCGGGGTTTCGCGTTTCTGGGGTTCGGAAAATTGCTGTCTTAGCGCAGGCGGGCTATCCCCGCACCCTTCTTCGTTCTCAGCTACCAAGGAGCACTGTCATGCGCGATCCACCCAAATGAAAAGCCCCGCTTTTGGCGGGGCTTTCCACAATTTCAGGGATTGAGCGA
>JAPTUI010000202.1 GCA_028067895.1 Pseudomonadota bacterium
TCGATGAGCCGGCGGCCCGAAATCGTGATCTGCTTCAGTTCCGCGGCTCGCAGCTGGGTATTGGTGAAATCAAAGACCAGTGTCGAGGCGACACTGAGCGTCAGTTCTTGGATCTGTGTTCCCGCCTTTACGCGGTAGCGGCCGGGCGGGAGTCCGATCAAAATATAATTGCCGTTCTTTGAGGCGATCGTCACGCGGCTGGCACCAGTGGCGATATCGGTGGCAACGATCTTGGTTCCCGGAGGTGCGGTACCCTCGAGCGTTGCGCTGGCCATTTGCGCCTGGGCCACATGCGGCACGAGCGCCGCGGTGCTCGCTGCAAGCGTCGCTGCCACGAAACTTGCGACAAGGCTACGGCGCTGATTGCGTAACTGAGTCATCGTAATCCCCCCCTCAATGGAATCAAAACGGACGCGTTGATGAAGATCGATCTGTGACGATCAAGGCTACGTCGGTAGCGAGAGCCTTCGCCTGCGAGTGGGCGTAATGCTGCCGCGACGCGTCTCCCGGCTGCGAAGCAGCAGGCTAGTGACCCGTAGATTCATGGCAGACGTACCCCCTCCTCACGATGTAACCGATTGCGCGCGTGATGTAAACGGTTACAGTTTGTCGCAGGCTAGATCAGGTTTTGCCATTTGTCAACAATCACACGAATCTTTCGGGCGGCCTTGGCCCCGCCCTGCGGCCGGGCGGACGGTATGGGGTTCCCAGGGTCGCCGCCGTCCGAATTGGCCTGAACTGAGGCGGTGAATCGATTTTTTTGCGTTATCGGCGCCGTTTTTGTGCTCGCGAACAAGTCCAGATCCCCGATGCTCTCCAGGTGAATAGGCCGCGATCCCCGCCCAGGGTCCTGGCAGTCACGCGCCCCCTTGAGAGACAAGCGTTGCGCATAGGCAACATCTTTTGGGACGTGAGCGGATGCGCGACCCGCCAGGCCACCGGATCCGGCGTCGACCGGCTCCAGTGCGCCGTCCAGCGCGCGTCGCGCGCCATCAGCATCGCGATCAATGCGGTCCACACCCGAGTCCCGGCTGCGGTCGCAGAGGTGCCGAGGCAAGTGTTGAGTTTCTGATTCCGCGGCAACGTCTTGAAAATGGGCTTGATCGCTCACTGGCGTTCGTCGCGCGCAGCCGCATTCACGGCAGACCGCCCGAGGGCATGCAACACAAGACGCCGCCGGCGCGTGCCTTTATTGCTCGCCTTCGGCCCGCGGCAGCGCATCGCCCGGACCTTGTGCGGTTGCGGCTACTTCCCGATCGGGGCACCGGCGACCTTATCCTCACTGTACAGCGCGCTGTCGTTACGGCACCTGAGAAACTACACTGCGGCGTCCGTGCCGCGTGCACCGGGGGGCTCGAGGTTTCGGTGGTAATCCGGATGACGGTAATCTCGACCATGATCGACTGCGGCCGTTCGCATGAGGCAACCGGACCACTTGCTCGCCCACCCACCGTCCACCGATCCTCCGCCGAGGAGAGTTCCCGATATGTCTAATCTTGTAGCCGAGTGGCGCGACGTGGATGCACGGACGTTCCGCGAACGGATTTTTCCCACCGGTCGTCCAGCGGTGCTACGCGGGTCGATCCGGCAGTGGCAGGCGGTGGTCGAAGGCCTCAAATCGCCCGACGCGCTCGCCGGTTATCTTTTGGGGCTCGAGCAGGGCGGTCCGGTTCCGCTCATAACCGCTCCGGCTTCCGTCAAGGGCAAGTTCTTCTATCGGGAAGATATGCGCAGTCCGAATTTCCAACGGCGGCCGGCGAGTCTTGCCGTGGGACTGCATGCCTTACTCGATCATCTCGGCGATCCCGCGGCGCCTGCTATCTACATTGAATCGGCGCACCTGCCGGACTGTCTGCCGACCTTCACCAGGTTTCATACGCTGGAACTTGTCGATCGGGCCATCGCGCCGCGAATTTGGATAGGCAACCGAGTCACCGTGCAGACTCATTTCGACTTTTACAGCAATATTGCTTGTGTGGTTGCCGGCAGCCGCCGCTTCACATTGTACCCACCTGAGCAACTGCCCAATCTGTACCCGAGCTCCTTGGACGTCACTTTGGCCGGCGTGCCGGTCAGCATGGTGCGACCCGACGCGCCCGATTATGTCCGCTACCCGAGATTTCGCCTGGCACAGCAACACGCGCACGTCGTTGAGCTGGGGCCTGGCGATGCGTTGTTCATTCCGTACGGTTGGTGGCACGGCGTCGAGTCGCTCGCGGCATTGAACGTGCTTGTGAACTACTGGTGGGATGACAACAAGTTTTCCCTGTCGCCCCTGGACAGCTTGCTGCACGCGGTATTTTCGTTCCGCGAGACGTCGGCCGGGCAGCGCGCTGTGTGGCGAAACCTGTTCGACTATTATGCATTTCAGACCAGCGGCGATCCTCTTGATCACCTGCCGCCCGAACTGCGCGGCCTGATGGGCGAACGCGGCGATCAGGCTCTGCGTACCGTACGGGCGCTCCTCATCCGGGCCCTGGGCGGTTCGTGAAGATTACCCGGCAGAGCGCGCCGGTGGCGGATGCGCTGCTCGAGTCGGTTTTCAAGCTACACCTCCTCGGCCATCAGTACGGCTTTCGGATACCGGACGTCCTGGCGCATCTCGATGCCGCAGCGCAAGTCGTGCCATCGATGCTGTTGATTGCGGGACTGGCGACGCGCGTCAGCGCGGCCGGCTTGCTTTTCATGACCGCGGCCATTCAGTTCGCGGCGCCCCCGGGATGGACGAATTTTCACCTCTCGTGGGCTGCCCGGCTTTGACCCTGATCACCCTCGGCGGAGGACCACCATCAACCCGATTACCTCATCGCCCGGTGTGAATGTACCTGAAGGCCGGAGCGTCATCGCGCACGATCACGCGGCTCCATAATCGGTCACAGATGCCGCTGGTGGGTTCGAGGGGGCAGTAGACGGCGCACGAGCGCCGGCGATCGGCTCATCTCGCCCCGGTTCGGGTTCCAGAGAGGCAAGTACCGCCTCGCCGGCTCACTCCGTAGATGGGGTGTGGCCGGCTCGTTCGGCGGTCTTGCGTTGCGGCCGCAGGCTCGACATTGAGATCTGCACCACGCGGAATCCTTATGCGGATTCCCACAGCGTCTCAGCGTTTCATCGATTCGAAGAACTCGCTGTTCGACTTGGTGTCCTTGAGCTTGTCGAGCAGGAACTCGATCGCCGCGAGCTCATCCATCGGGTGCAGCAGCTTGCGCAGGATCCACATC
>JAPTUI010000550.1 GCA_028067895.1 Pseudomonadota bacterium
GCGTTCGCATCGCGCTCGGACGCGGGGTCTGCGGCACGGCGGCCGAACAGCGCCGCACCCAGGTCGTGCCCGACGTGCATGCCTTCCCGGGCCACATCGCCTGTGACAGCACCTCTCGTTCGGAGGTCGTGGTTCCGCTGCTGGCCGATGGGCGGCTCATCGGCGTGCTGGACGTCGACAGTCCCGAGCCGGGACGCTTCGATGCGCTCGACGCCGAAGGCCTCGAGCGCATCGCACAGGTGTTGCTCGCCGCCAGCCGCTTCGAGGCCGGCGCGCCCTAGGCGCGCCGGGTCCGCTCACTGCTTGGCGCGCGAGACGTACTGAGCGGTCCGGGTGTCGATGCGGATGACCTCGCCCTGGTCGATGAACAGCGGCACCCGCACCACCGCACCAGTCTCGAGCTTCGCCGGCTTCTGACCACCGGTGGCGGTGTCTCCGCGCAAACCCGGGTCGGTCTCGACGATCTTCAGCTCCACGTGCGCGGGCGGCGTCACCGCCAGCGGCTCACCGTTCCACAGCGTGATGATGCATACCAGGCCGTCCTTGAGCCACTGCGCGCTGTCGCCCACCGCGGCCTTGCCCGCCGTGTACTGCTCGAAGCTGTCCGGCACCATGAAGTGCCAGAAATCCCCGTCCTGATAGAGGTACTGCATCTCGGTGTCGACCACATCGGCCGCCTCGATCGACTCCCCGGAGCGGAACGTCTTCTCGATGGTCCGGCCGCTCTTGAGGTTGCGCACCCGGATGCGGTTGAATGCCTGCCCTTTGCCGGGCTTGACGAACTCGTTCTCGATGACGGCATAGGGTTCACCGTCGAGCAGCAGTTTCATGCCCGAGCGGATTTCGGCGGTGGTATAGCTGGCCATTTCTTTCTCTCAGCCGGAGCGGCACAATGCGCGGCCCCTCCGATTAAAGGGCCGCGTATGATACCGGCATCGGTTCAACCCCGCCAGATTTCCGCCCGCTGGCAGCAGGAGCTCGCCGAGGCCATCACCGATCCCGGGACACTCGCCGCAGCGCTCGGACTGCCGCTTGAGGCCCTGGGGGCGGTCGACTCAGCCTTCCCGCTGCGCGTGCCGCGCAGTTTCGTCGCGCGCATGCGTCCGGGCGATCCGGCCGATCCGCTGCTGCGCCAAGTGCTGCCGACGGCCGCGGAGCTCCTCGAGCAGGCCGGCTACGGCGCCGATCCGCTCGAGGAAGCCACCGCGCAGCGCGCCCCGGCGCTGCTACAGAAATACCACGGCCGGGCGCTGCTGATCGCCACCCAGAGCTGTGCGGTACATTGCCGCTACTGCTTCCGTCGCGAGTTCCCCTACGCGGCGCAGCACAGCGAGGGGACGCGCTGGAGCGAGGCACTCGCGGCGATTGCCGCCGATGCGTCGCTCGAGGAAATCATCCTCAGCGGCGGTGATCCGCTCTCCCTCAGCAACGCTCGGCTCGGCGCACTGGGAGCAGATTTGGCGCGCATCCCGCATCTGCGGCGTCTGCGCATCCACACGCGCCAGCCGGTCGTGCTGCCCTCGCGCGTCGACGCGGGCCTGCTCGATTGGCTGCGCTCGAGCCCGCTGCCCGTCGTCATCGTACTGCACGTCAACCACCCGAACGAGCTCGATGCGTCGCTGCGCGAGGCGTGTGCCAGCCTGCGCGCCACCGGCGTCACGCTGCTGAATCAGACCGTGCTGCTCGCCGGCGTCAACGACGATGCGGCGGTGCTCGCCGAGCTGTCGCAGCGGCTGTTTCAAGCCGGCGTGCTGCCGTACTACCTGCACGCCCTCGACAAGGTACGCGGGGCCGCGCATTTTCTCGTCCCCGACGAGCGCGCCCGGCGGCTCGCCGGCGCGCTCGCCGCCTGCCTGCCGGGCTACCTGGTACCTCGGCTGGTGCGGGAGCTGCCCGCCGCACCCTCCAAGACCGTTCTGACTCCGATCAGCATCACCTCGTGATGGAGCGTGAGCCTGTGCGTCAGCGCACATAATGGGGCGTGATGGCGCCGCAAGGCGTCGCGCACGGCTACAATCCCACGCGTCCCAACGCGTGGGAACCCGTCGGAAGTCGAGAGTGGCCGAGAACACGATTGCGCTGGTGGTTCGCTGCGCGTCGCGGGGTGGCGTTGACACGATCAACGGCATTCTCAGCGGCGCGGGCCTGGTCGTAGAGTGCACATGGGTCGCGGCCCTCGAGGCGCTGCACGCCACACTGCAGCGAGTTCAACCCGCGCTCGTCATCGACTGCATCGAACCGGGACATGACGCGGCGGCCGTCATGGCGCTGCGCGATCAGGTCGCGCCCTGGTTGCCGATCATCCTGGCGGCCCCGAGCGTCGATGAGCCGGCGATCGCCGCGGCGCTGCGCGCCGGAGCGCGCGACGCGGTCGGCTTCGACTCCCCCCAGCGCCTCACGGCGGTCGTCATGCGCGAATTGCGCTCGGCCCGCCTCGAGCGGGCGCTGCTCTCGACGGTGCAGCCCGCACCCAACGGGCAGGAGGCGCTGCTGCCCCTGACGCGCCAACCCGCCGACGCGATCATCCACGTGCAGGAAGGCATCGTCGTCGATGCGAATCCCGCGTGGCTCGAACTGTTCGGTCCGGGCGCTCAGGTCATCGGGCAGCCGGTGATGGATCTGTTCGATGAAGCCAGCCGCCCGGCGCTGAAGGGCGCACTGGCGGCGTGCCTGCAGGGACGCTGGCAGCATCACAGTCTGCGCGCCGGCGCGCTGCGCCCCGACGGCAGCAGCCTCAACGCGGAACTCACCTTCACCTTGGGGGAGCACGAAGGCCAGCCGTGCGTCAGGTTGGTGCTGCCCGGCCAATCGCGCGATGAAGGCAAACTGCTTAAGGAGCTGCAGCATGCCGTGCAGTGCGACCAGACCACCGGGCTGCTGCATCGGCGCGACCTGATGCCGGCGCTCGCCCAACGGCTCGGCGCGCCCAGTCCCGGCGGTGTGCGGGCGCTCGCACTGATCAAGCTCGACCGCTTCGCGGACGTCGAACGCAGCGTGGGCGCGAGCGCGAGCGAACAGGTGCTCGGCGAATTCGCCGCGCAGCTGCGCGCCACGCTGCATCCGACGGAAATCGCCGGCCGATTCGGCGGGGTGCGATTCCTCGCGCTGCTCGAGCGCGGCCAGGAACGCGACTTGCAGGCATGGGCCACCCAACTGGTGCAGGAGACCGCCAAGCATCCGGTGCGCTGCGGGGCTCAGCAGGTTTCCCTCGCGT
>JAPTUI010000067.1 GCA_028067895.1 Pseudomonadota bacterium
CGTGGGCGGCCGAGCACGGTGTCTTGATCGACCCGGCGCGCTGCCTCGCCGACGGCAAGATTCACCGTGCGGATGCCGGAGAGCGGGAGAGGGACCGGGAGGATGCCTCATACCTGCTTTGGCCGGATGGGGACGGATGGATCCGCAACTTCAAGGCCGGCGGCGAGATGCGGTATTTCCGGTGCCGTGAGCAGGGCGTGCCGCTGCCGCCGATCTCGGCCGCTGAGCGCGAGGAGATCCGGTGTCGGCAAGCTGAGCACGCCGCCGTGCGGGAAGCCGAGCATCGGCGAGCGGTCGAGTCTGCGCGGACGACCTGGGCGCGCGGTCAGGCCGCTGACGAGCATCCGTACCTGGACGATCCGCCGCTCGGCGCCGCGGGCCTGAGGGTCTCGGGGGTGCGCGCGGAGCTTCTGGTCCCGGTACTCGGCTTTGATGACTCCGACGTGCTCACGTGGCGCGGCCTACAGAGGATTGCCGCGGATGGAACCAAAAAATTTGCACTGGGCACCCGCCCGTACGGCGCTTTCGCGATTATCCCTTGCGGGGATGACCCGCTCGAGTGCGCTGAAGTGCTGCGCACGTCAGAGCGCTTCATTCTGTGCGAAGGGGTCGGCACGGCTCTCGCGCTGCATCAGGCGACAGGACAGCCCGTCGTCGCCGCGCTCTCGGCCGGCAATCTCCCGGTGCTCGCGCGGGCGCTTGCGGACAAGGTCGCGGATCACGTCGTGGTCTATGCCGATGCGGACGGCCGCGCCGAGCGTGAAGAACAGAGTTACATCGGGCAGCGCATGGCGGTGGAGGCGGCGCGGGCCTTCGGCGGGCATGCGCGCGTCGCGTTGCCCGTGCGGGCAGGCGGGATGACACCCCCTGGGTATGACGCTCGAGATCAACTGCGAGACGGCGACGGCGCCGCGATCGCGGCAGCGATTGAGGCAGCGCTCCCGCCGGCCCTCATTTGCCTGCCGACCCCTGCAGGTGCTGCGCTCCGCATCGGGCTTGTGCCCCATGTGGGGGACCGGGAAGGCGAGGAAGAGCGGGAAGAGTGTGAACTCGGCCGCTGAGTATATGAGGACATCATGGCGAAAAAGAGCGATGACGAGAAACTCATTGATGAGGTCAAAGAGCGCGCGGCGTTCATGGTCGGGTGTGAGCCCGGTTCACACTGCGCCGTGCTTGATTTAGGCGTAGAGGACACCCGTGAGGCGGCGTGCCGCCGCCTGGCCGTGGCGAGCGCGTGCGTGAATGCGCGCCCCGGCGAGCGCCCCGGGCTGCAGGTCATCCGGGCGCTTTCGAGCGGTGTTTACATAGGCATTGCCTTCGGACCCTATGACACGGCGCATGAAGCGGCGTGCGCGTCCGAGCGCGCCGCCTCGGCGCTCGCGGCGCACGCGGAGAAGGAGCGCCGCGATAGGCAAGCGCGCCAGGAGGTGGAAGTGCGCCAGGAAATCGAGGCGGCGGAGGCGGCCGCAACCGAAGCCGCGGAGCTACACGCGTTCGAGCTGGAGACGGAACAGATTGCCGCCGCCGATCTCGGTCGGTAAGGCCCGCGCGCGGGCGGCGGGGCATGGGCATCGATGAACGAGATTCACTCCTCGCGTGTGTTTCGGGTGCTCGTGACCGGAGGGCGAGCGTTTCCCGATCGCGAGAGCGTAGTCGCGCGTCTCGCGGCGTGCCGGCAAGAGGCCCAGCAGTGGGGGTTGACGCTCATCGTGATCCACGGTGCCTGCCCGACGGGTGCCGATCATTGGGCGGCACTCTGGTGCCGGCGCAAAGGCGTTGAGGAGCGCCGCTTCCCCGCGCAGTGGGACATCTGGGGTCGAAGCGCTGGTCCGCGGCGTAATCAGCAGATGCTGGACGAGGGGCAACCGGACCTAGTGCTCGCCTTCCCCGGGGGCCGAGGAACGGCGGACATGGTGCGCCGAGCGAGAGCGATGGGTGTCCTCGTAGTTCATGGTGATTCGCAGGTCAGTCCTGAGTTCGCGCGCGCGATGCAGCGGGTTCTCGAGGCCGAGATGATCACGGACCCCGTGCCGTCCGCAGATCGTGATCACGGGGAGGATATGGGACGCTAACGGCCGCGGCGACCCGGCAGGCCGGGACCCGCAGTGGGCCCGGGCGGCGGAGGAGAGTGGAGAGGCACCCATTCTCTTCTGCGCCGGGAGACCGTCATGAACAATCACACTGTCGAAAGCCCGAGCGCCCCTGCAACCGGCCACGGCACCGCAAGAAGTGCTCCCGCGCGGGCGGTACCAGACAAGACCTACGGCTATTCCCGACTCTTCGGGACGTTCTACGAGCGAGGGGGCGCGCTCGAGCAGCGGATCAATGCCGCGAAAGCCAAGATGGGCGAGAGCGCCGTGAAACATGGCTACACGTCGCTGTCGCCCGCAGAACGCGCGGAGGTCATCGGAACGGAACTCATTCGTGACCCGGTTGCGGTACGTGGAATCTTCGAGGGTGCCGGGTTCTATCGACACGAGGCGAGTGGTCAGGAGTACGTGCGTGTGCGGCTGCGAAACGAGGACGGATTGTCGTCCGTGTCGGTCGCACTTGATAGCGATCTTGGCAAGTCCATTGTGCGTCACCTGGCTAATCCAGAGGTGAAACTGGGTGCCCCGATGTCGTTGCAAGCGTTCGCGAGCACGCGGATCTCGGAGTTCGACGGCCGGGCGTTCGCGAACCACGCGGCGGTCATGTGGCAGGACAAGACAAAGATCGAGGGGATCTCGAAAGAGACGCTTGAGGCGACGAAAGGCGACATGCGCGCCCGATTCGAAGCGGTCGGGATCGATGCGAAAACGGCCCGTGCCGCGCTCTATCGACTCGAAGCCGATTGGCACCGGGATCGTTTGCGCGCGGTCACAGCCCGGCTCGAGGGCCGCGAGGGCGGTGAGTCCATCCAAGCGGAAACCCAAGCGAAGCACGTGCCAGCGACAGAGGCCGCCGTCGAGGATGAGGCGGTCACGGACCGCAGCGAGGAATTGGATTCGGGTCGGTAAGACACCTCGCCTTCCGGTGAGCGACTACGGTCTTCCATAACGCACTGGGATACCCCCGCAGTGGGCCCATCTCGAGGAGAAGCATTGCGAGGCACCTATTTCACCGATCCCCTCGGATCGGGTTTGTGCCAGGAGAGTGAGTATGAGCAACGAGAATAGTGCTCCCGCAGGCGGTGCCCCCGCCGGGAAGACCGAAACGCA
>JAPTUI010000261.1 GCA_028067895.1 Pseudomonadota bacterium
CTTTGGGTCCTTCGATTGCGATGGCGGCGAGCTGTGGAAGAAGCTCATCGAGTTCGCTGTCGACAATCCGCCGCGTGTAATCGGTCATGGGGCCTGCCCGCTTGGGCATTCAGAATACCAGGTAACCGCCTGCTAGGCTACCTTTTAACCTCCTCTGTGTATACTATTTACCCGCATTCTGAAATGCCAATTAACCAGATGGCTTCCTGGCCGTCCATCTGGGAACGCTGCTCAGGCTGCGGGGCGAGAAGCGCAAAGTACCCCCAGGGCCGTGGGGGTACACCTGGGGGTACTTCTCTCTAGGCCGTTATGGACGTGCAGTAATTTCCGGTGATTTTGCGTCTGTTTCGACTCCGACCTCGGGCAGACCCGCCTCTTCAGGTGCCGCCTTGGCGCCGGCGTTCGACAAACTCCCGCTCCGTCGCGAGGACTGCGAGTCACTGACCAGCCGAAGCTGATCGGCAACCGCGGGCAGCGCTCGGTACTCGCTCGCCTGTAAGAAACCTCCGCCGCGAGCGACTATAGGTAATTGGAGATGGTCACTAGCGCGCCGGCATGCCGGAAAAGAATCAGTCCACTCAAGCCTTAAGGGCGGATGAGACTTATCGAGAAGCGTCTGCAGCCTATGGCGGGGCGCTCAGCCGCCTTGCCCGTGGATACGAGGCAGAGCCCGAAAAACAAGGGGATCTCCTCCAGGAGATTCATATCGCGATATGGAAAAGTCTCGGCCGATTCAACGGTGCGTGCTCGCTCCGGACCTGGGTATTTCGAATCGCTCATAACGTCGCCGCATCGCACGTATTGCGCGAACGGCGTCGGAAGCGCGTAAGACTGGTCGGCCTCGAGGAATTGGACGCCGCCGCCGGCACGCCGGACAGTCTGCAAGCGGTAGCCGAACACCAGGCGCTCGCGCGGCTCACAGATCTGATCAGGCAACTGATCCCGATTGACCGGCAGGTGATCCTTTCGTATTTAGAGGGCATGGACGCCGAGGCAATCAGCGACCTCACGGGTTTATCGACATCGAATGTTGCGACCAAGATCCACAGGATCAAGGAAGTACTTCGCAAACGCTTTGACGCGAGAGACTCAGATGAGCAATGAGCAAAAGCACCCTGAGATGAAGCATCTTTGGCAAAGTCAGGCAGTTGAGGACAGGTCCATGTCTTTAGACGAACTCCGGAACGCACTTGCGAGACTGAACAGAGTCGAGCGCAGACGCATATGGGTAGGTGGGCTGTTTTGCTTGCTGTTCCTCGGCGCTTTCGGTGCAGTACTTATCATGGCGGCTCCGATTCCCGTCGTGCGCGGCGGCGAATGCTTTTTCGCCATTGGTGCAGGATTCTTCTTGTTTCAGGTCATATTGGGTCTTCGACGAGCACCGGGAAAATTGCTGAGCCGGGGAGAGCCGGCGGCCTGTGCTGCATTCTACAGGTCAGCACTGGAACGACAGCGGAGGTTTTACCGCCGGTCAGCGCTCTGGTTTCCGCTTTTAATCTCGGCAACCTTGCTGCCAGTCATCCTGCTGATACCGGCTCTCAGGGTCATAATGATCCCTCTTTGGATGCTACTTGTCCCTTTCTGGATCTACGAAAGCGCGGGAATTGCGAGGAGGTCTCAACGCGAACTCGATGCGCTGAAGGCCGGTCTGGGGTAAATCTTTGGAGGCCAGCGAAAACTCCCGGGCATCAAATCTGGTCGCATGCTGACCACCTGCGGACGCCCTCGAGGCCGAGTTGCCGCGCTTGCGGAATGTCAGCTTTCCGGGTTTGCGCTGAGCAGTAGCTAACGACCGGCTGGAGCCGGGACTTGCTGGCCTGCAGCCCGAGTTCCGCGGACGCGCTTCCGTTCCGGCGCCGCCCCGAGCGGCCCGTCGCCCAGGACCGCAAAACTCCGGACCACCACCCCGCACAGCAGAGACTGCCACCGCACATAGGGCGTCCTGCGGCTTGCTCGCGCTGTCCGTGGCGCGTGCCTCTACCGTGGGGAGGACCGGCAGGCCCCCGGGAATGACCATCAGGGCCGGAAGATGGCCTCGAAGGCGCCGGAGCAACGACGCCCGTCGCGGATTTGGCAGCGGTTCCCGGCTGACCGAGCTACGCCGTTGCGTTTCGGACATAAATGTCCGATACTGGCATTGTGAGGGGAAACGAATTCATCCGGAGGGTCCAGGCAATTGCCAAGGAGCGCCACCTCCCCTCGCGTGTGGATGAGAAGCGTGGTAAAGGAAGCCATGTAACGCTCTACTTCGGTGATCGGCGGACCGTTGTCCGCAACCCGAAGGACGAGCTGAAGACTGGAACGCTGCATGCAATGTGCAAGCAGCTCGGTATCGATAAGGCGGATTTATGAACGCACGACAGTTTACGTATGCAGTGAAGTTGAGTGCGGAAAAAGGCGCTGGCGGATATGTGGTGACGTGCCGTGACCTGCCGGAGGCAATCACGCAGGGCGAAACGGTCGATGATGCCCTCGCGGAAGCGGCGGACGCTCTTGAGGAAGCCATTGCTGGCCGTATCGACGACGGGAAAGTGATCCCCGCGCCCTCGCGCGCCAAGCGTGGCGAGCGTATGGTGAGTGTGCCGCCGTCGATGGCACTGAAGGCCGCCGTGTATCTCGCCGTTCAGCAGGCCGGCATCAGCAACTCCGAGCTCGCGCGTCGCATGAAACTCGACGAGAAGGAAGCACGGCGCATTCTCGACCCGCATCACCCAACGAAGCTTCCGAGGATCGAGGAAGCCCTGTCGGTGCTCGGCCGGCACGTCGAATTGGTTCTCGCGTAGCGGGGGCCTGCCAGCGGGTGGGCTCCAGGCGACGGGATGCCCCTGGAGCGGCGGCGGCCGGTCAGTGAAAGGCTGTTTCCGGCTGCTCTTCGCCTTCAGATCGTGCGACGAAAAAGTGGCTCTCGTTCGCCCCCGTCGCGCTGCTCAGCCTACGGGCTGAGAGGCGCAAAATACCCCCCACGGCAGTGGGGGTATACCTGGGGGTACTTTTGTCCACGCAGTTAGGGAAATGCAGTGATTCCCGGCGCTTTTGCGCCTGTTTCGACTCCGACCTCGGGCAGACCCACTTCGTCGAGCGCCGCCTCGACCCCCGACGCTCTGCCGCCACCTGCTCCGGCACAGGCCATCCATCGCAGGCCTCAGCCTCCCGCATTTATTCTGTGACCGCAAGTCCCTCGGCACCCC
>JAPTUI010000124.1 GCA_028067895.1 Pseudomonadota bacterium
GGCGCGCGAAACCGTCGTTCGTCGACTCTCGGCAACGACACGTCGCTCTTTCGGGGCCGATGGCGCGCGGCACCGGGACACTTGCGCCCGCGGTGCTGCACGTCGTCAACGTGTGTTCGGCAGGTATCAGCCGGATGCGATTGTAGAGGCGCACGGCGCGAGACCGTCTCCATGGAAGTTGCCGGATGCGTTACTCATGGACCGATTTCGCGGGGCCGCGGGTGTACTGTTGGGCATCTATCAATGGAATGTCCGGACTGTGGTCGCCGCCACGGTGCAGGATTCGGTGCGCGGGCGCGTTGCCCCGCGTGTCCCGTCCCGGGTCCTCGGGCTACAATAATGTCAATATAATCATTATCTTGCAATTTTATACTCAGGTGTTACCGAGATGTGTCCCGAACTCTGGCCCTGGGTGTGGAGTCGGCGAATTCCGACGAGTCGGTCGAGCGCGCGCACGGCGCCCTCGGGCGGAGTTGACCCGGACGGCCGGCGCTGGGATGCTAAAGAGCATGGCCTCGACACTGTGGATTGGGACGCGTAAGGGTGCCTTTGCGCTGCGCCCGAACGCGAGCCGGCGAGGTTGGAAACTGTTCGGACCGCAGTTTCTGGGTCACATCATTCACCACATCGTGCAGGATCCTCGCGAGCCGCGGATGCTGCTCATGGCGGCCAAGACGGGACATCTCGGACCGACGGTGTACCGTTCCACGGATCGCGGCAGAAACTGGCGGGAAGCGGTTAAACCCCCGGCCTTCCGCAAGGCGGTGGACGGCGAGGACGCACCGGCGGTCCAGCGTGTTTTCTGGCTCAGCCCCGGGCATGCGAGCGAGCGAGGCCGCTGGTATGCGGGCACCTCGCCGGCGGGGTTGTTCAGCTCGGACGATGGTGGTGCGCGGTGGGAACCGGTTGCCGGTTTCAACGATCATCCGATGCGCGCCAAATGGACACTCGCCGGGACTCCGGACGGGGAGCTCGTGCACTCGATCCGCATCGACTCACGTGATCCGCAGCACCTCTACCTGGCGATATCGGCCGGCGGCGTCTTCGAGTCGACCGACGGCGGCGCCGACTGGGCGCCGCTCAACGAAGGTTGCGCGGCGGACTTCCTGCCGGATCCGAATGCGCCGTTCGGGCACGATCCGCATTGCGTGGCGCTGCACCCGCTCGCGCCCGACCGCTTGTATCAGCAAAATCACTGCGGCATCTATCGTCTGGACCGACCCGAGCGCCACTGGGTGCGGATCGGGCGGGCCATGCCCAAGGCAGTCGGCGACGTCGGCTTCCCAATCGTGCTGCACCCGACCGATCCGGACACGGCGTGGGTCGTGCCGATGGACGGACAGAAGGTCTGGCCTCGCACGTCTATCGGGGGCAGACCGGCCGTGTATTGCACCAGTGACGGCGGCCGACGGTGGCGACGTTGTGACCGCGGATTGCCCGGGTCGCAAGCCTGGTTCACAGTGCTGCGGCAGGCCCTGTGTACCGATGAGCGTCTACCCAGGATTGGGGTGTATTTCGGCACGACCGGCGGGGAAGTCTGGGCGGGCGCCAATGGCGGCGAGACGTGGCGATGCATCGCGAGCCACCTGCCTGAGATCTACTCGGTGACGCACGCCAGCTAGGCGTTGCGCCGCAACTTACGCCATGAGTTGCACGGTCCACATTCCGAGCCCGTTGCGCTCTTACACGGCCGGCGCTTCAGAGGTCCAAGCCGGTGGGGGCACGCTCGAGGAAGTGCTCGCGAGTCTCGAGGTTCGATTCGCCGGCATGCGGTTCCGCATGATCGACGAGCAGGACCGCATCCGCCCGCATATCCGCCTGTACGTCAACGGTCGGGAAGCGAGGGCGCTCTCGATGCCCGTGGCTGCCGGAGACACGGTACATGTGATCTTCGCCCTGAGCGGAGGGTGAGCCATGGCGCTTTCCGCGGATGAGCGGAACCGTTATCACCGCCAGCTGAATCTGCCGGGATTCGGCGTTGCGGGACAGGAACGGCTGAAGGCGGCCCGCATCCTGATCGTGGGAAGCGGTGGACTCGGATGTCCCGCGGCGCTCTATCTTGCGGCGGCCGGCGTCGGGACCATTGGCTTGGTCGACTTCGATCGGGTCGAACTGTCGAATCTCCAGCGGCAGGTGTTGTTCACGAGCGCCGATGTCGGCCGCCTGAAGGTCGAAGTGGCTCGCGAGCGCCTGCTCGCACTCAATCCTGAAGTCAGCGTGCTCGCGCACGCCGTGGAACTGCGGGCGCACAATGTCCGCGAGATCCTGCAGGACTACGACATCGTGCTCGACGGCAGCGACCGGCTGGAGACCCGGTATCTGGTCGGCGATGCCTGTGTACTGTTGGGCAAGCCGCTGGTGACGGCGGCAATCCACCGTTTCGAGGGCCAGGCCATGACGTACGTGCCCGGCCAAGGCCCGTGTTACCGGTGTCTGTTCCCGCATGGCCCCGAGGGCGGGGTGGACAGCTGCGTCGAGGCCGGGGTGCTCGGGGTCCTGCCCGGGGTGCTCGGTGCACTCCAGGCAAGCGAGGCGGTGAAGCTCGCGACCGGTGTCGGCACGCCGCTGAGCGGACGCCTGCTGAGCTACGATGCGCTGGAATTACGCTTCACGGAACTTCCGGTCAGCCGCCGCGCCGATTGTCCGGTGTGCGGCGAGCACCCCCGCATCACCGTGCCGCAGGAGATGCGCGGAGTTTTCGAGGCGCAGGCGACCCGGGCCGCTCAGCGGCTCTCGCCGCGCGAACTGCGCGATCTGATGAATGCGAGCCGGGCCGGCGCGCCGGCATTCGTGCTGATCGACGTGCGCGAGCCGTGGGAGTTCCACGCGCGCCATCTCGAGCAAGCACGCAACATTCCGCTGGGAGAGCTGGAGGGCCGGCTGGCCGAATGGGTGGGGGAGGGCAATCCGGTGTTCATTTGTCGCTCCGGTCAACGGAGCCTCGTCGCCTGCGCGCTGGCGCTTCGCGCCGGGATCGGCTCACCGGGACATCTGGAAGGCGGTCTGCTTGCATGGGGTGAGCAGATCGATCCGAATTTCACGATGTAGGACTGCGGGCGAACCGGCCCCGGGCAGGACATGTCGGTTTGGGGCTGCGCGACGGGCACCGGGTGATTCACCGCGTGGGAGCGATGCGGATGTCCCCCCCGGACGCCTGCAGGGAGATTAGCGCGCCACCGCC
>JAPTUI010000144.1 GCA_028067895.1 Pseudomonadota bacterium
TATTGAAAGTCCGCGCCCATCGGGTTCGACAGCGATGAGTTCTGCCGCAGTATTCTCAGATTCAGCTGTGTCGGCCACCAGTCGTCGTTGGACCGCATGGCGCGATGGGTCATTCCGTGTGCGACCGGACATCTTGATTCATTCGACATGGACTTTCTCCGTTGAATGTCAGTGGCGTGCACCCCGCTTCGCTGCGCCGATCTGCGGCGCCGTGGACGATTGCGCACGACCCCCGGGCCACGCGCTTGAACTCAGGAAACGATTTGGGCGCCGCCACACGTGCCGATGACGCACCGTGCGGCGGCCTTGCTCACCACGATGGCAACAATAGGGCAGATTGCCAAATATATACAGTCGAATGATTCTATGAGTTCAATAGGTCGTCTCTATCGGACTTCGAGCCCCGTCCTCGCCCGCGCGCGGCGTCGAACTTCCCGTACCAGCGCGCGCAACCAGACGCTCTCCGCGACCCCTGAATGACGCACGTGAGCCGCATGAAGCTGCGCGGTGAGCTGCGGATCCTCGACGCGCTCGGTCTCGATCTCGCCAACCTCCTGATAGCCCACCGACCGCTGCGCCACCTACAACTTGTACTCGGCGCTCCCAAGAAGCCCAAGTGCGCCGCGGATTTCGCTCCGCGCATCGATCGTGCTCGGACTCACGCGCGCCTCGCGCGCCTTCCCGGCCGCAAGCAGAGTCTTGAACTCGCTATAGGGAATGGTCACGGGGCCGCCACCGGGAGAGGAGGAACGGCAGACCCAGGATCAACCCCACGAGCGCCAGCCAATACCACGGCGGCAGCACGAATTTCCGCCTGAACCGCTCACTCTTGCCATCGCCTCGAGGAGCGCGGCTCCCGAGCTTCGGGCCTGCGCGTGCGCTCGGCGAATCCGGATCGTCCGATTTCATGCTGAAGATATATCCCATTGCCGCATCGCCACCCATGGCGCGACAGCGAAGCGATTCGGCGGCGATTGCATAGATGGATTTCGGTACGCGCTACTAGACACCCGGCGATGCATCCGTAATCCACACACTCCCCTGCCGGAATGCCGCCATTGGCCATCCGATCATCCCGAACACACACGGGGAGCGAATACGCCGCTTCTCAGTCCCCAGCCGCGATTCCCATCCGCCCGCGAGCGCACTCGGGACTACCGCTTCTCCCATGCGGCTCTCCGCTCCCGCGCTGTCACACACGCGTCACGCACCTGCCATCGCGATGCCACACCGAGACATTACGATCCGACGCGTCGATCCATCACGTGACAAAGAAAGGTCTCACCGTGAATCACCGCGTACGAACCGCCGTGCAACTGACTCTAGCCCCCGTGCTATTGACCGGCGCCATCGCGGCTCACGCCGCCTTGCGTCCAGCGCCTGTGGCGCCCGCGCACGACCCGGTCGTTCAGCCCGGGCCCGCGCCATCTCCGAGTTCCTCCAGTGTCCTCAACTCCGTAACGATTCAGGGCTACCGCGACTTCACCAGTCAAGTTCTGACGCCGAAGCAATTACGGGATTCGTCGCAGCCGGCGGAATCCGTCACGCGCTCCATGATCTCCCTCTTCGGGCCCGACGCCGGCGGCACGCAGGCACTGACATCCCTGCCGAACGTGTACGTGTCCGGAACCGACAACTTCAGCGCCACCGGTCGGCAGCAGATTTCCATACGCGGCCTAAAAGTAGGCTACAACAGCATTCCAGGCGACCTGGAGACGAACGCAATCACCGCGGAATTCGACGGCGTGCCGCTCAACAGCCTGAGCCAGGGCACGGGCTGGCATTCCGTGGAAATTCCCTTGGGAGTGCTGATGTCCGGCGAGAACGTCATCGTCGGCCCCGGCAATCCCCGAGAACGCTGGTACGACAGCCTCGGTGGCACCATTGATTTCATTCCCGTGCAGCCCTCCGCGCGCGCAGGCGGCAAAGTAATGCTGGCCGGCGGCAGCTCCGAAACGCTCGACACATCTGCGGTCTACAACACCGGACCTATTCACGGCTGGTCGACGGTCTTCGGCCTGGCATCTGGACGCAGCAAGTCCCTGCGCACGACTCCGGACAGCCTGCCTGCGGACACCGAGGAAGCATACATCAAGACCGGCAGGGCACTCGAGGACGGCTCCTTGAGCTTCGGCGCCTATTATCAGCGCAACCACGAATGGCGCCCGAACATGATTCCCCTGACCCCGGTTCCACTGGTCGACACCGGGGGTCTCGGCATCGGTACCCCATACAACCAGCAGACGTCGGGCTTCTACGCGACACTGCCGCGTTCGGTGTGGCACAAGACGATCTTGATCAACAACTGGCTGCTCTGGTCGCATCTGCACCTGAAGCTTTCCAGGACCCTGAGACTGTCCAACATGATCTGGGTCCGGATCGGCAAGGTACGTCACTTGCGCGCGAACAACTACCTGCTACCGGACAATCCCCTGTACGCCCAGCACGGCAACCCGACCAATTACGAGCACTACATCGAGCGCTCCAAGACATTTGGCGATCGACTCGCATTCGACGAGCGGTTCAACCGCATGGACACACTCAGTTTCGGCGGCTATCTCATTGCGGCCCGCGCCAAGAGCGATTACCAGGGCTATTCGACCTTCGACGGCAGCTCGCTGGCGAGTCCAGAGCAGACAGATTTCAACACGACGACAAGCGTCTACTGGGCCGCGTTTGTGCAGGATGATTTCCGGCCGATACCGCGCTTGAAGATCGTGCCCGGAATCCGCATGGTCCAGTTCATCACCGACTTTTCAAACATGAGTCCGACCCAGGTGTGCCTCGAGTATCACATCACAAACGGCAGCTGCGCCTATGGCCAGCCTGGACCGAGTATAGGCTCGGCGGGAATCATTAGCGTCAACGGCAAGACTTTCACATTCAGTGGCTACGACACGAGCCCGGACGAATCGACTGATTTCGTCCGCCTCGAGCCTTCGATCGGGGTCAATTACGAACTCGTCTGCGATCTCAATGTGTTCGGAAATTTCTCCGTCACTCGCCACAACCCCAATTCGGGGAACCTCGACCGATATCCGCTCAATGTGGCGTCCTTGAAGCCCGCGCGCGCCGAGGAATACGATCTCGGGGTGCGCTACGCGGCGCTGCATCTCGGAACCATGCGGGCTGTGTATGCCTCGCTCGATCTTTTCCATGACCTGATGAGTGACGAGACCC